>CAIYNH010000458.1 GCA_903927495.1 uncultured beta proteobacterium | reverse complement strand
GTGCCTCACGTTCTGGCAATACCACGACCGTGGGGATGGCCGTTGTGTCAGTCTGGGCGGCTGTAGGGTTCGCTGTGGTGTTTGTGACTATTTCAGTGCCAGGCACGTTCGCTGTGGCCGCCTGGGGCAAGTCAGCCAGCAGGACATAGCGACGCATGTTGCTGGAACCACAAGTCGCACGCAACAAAACCGTAATAACCGGCTCGTTGACAATTTCAGGGGATTGAATTCGAATCGTTACCCCCTGGTTTTCGGCACGCGTCGGCGTGGCAACAGCGATGTTTGGTGCGGGTTGCCGCCCTTCGGCGTAATAAACGTCAACCGCAATGCAATTGACCAAGACTTCCTCGGTGGGGTCTGGTTGCACCTGCACGGTGACATCCAGCGCGCGCCCAATGACCGCAGTGCCCCGCAAATTTCCCAAGGTCAACGCACTGCTGTCCAACGACACGCTCAACAAGGCAGTTGTCAACGCAACCGCTAAAAATCCAAATCTGTTTTTCAAAACAGCATTCCCAAGTTATAAACCAACGTATCAAGCCCTGAAAAATGACTCATTCCTTGAAAGGATGCCATTAGTATGCATGCAAATATTCTGTACTTCTGTAGCATTCAGCAGCATACCTGCTCAAACACCGCATTTTTAATCAACTTGCAGGTCAGGGTTCAAATTGGTGCAGAAATAGTTGCGAATTGACGGTCAAATTTCAGTTCTAACTCAACCCTATGGTGCTGGTAGGGCCTGGTCATGCCATGCCCTGCTACGGCTATACCGGTGGCCTGATGTCTAGGCAGGAGTGAACTAGAAAATGGAATAAGATTGCCTAATGTGCCAATTACTCGGAATGAACAGCCATTTGCCGGCCAGCTTGACCCTCAGCTTCACTGGATTTTCGCAGCGTGGCGGCTGCACCGACCACCATGGGGATGGTTGGGGTATCGCTTTTTTTGAGAGTGACAGTGTGGTACCTGGCAAAGGTGTGCGCCATTTTGTCGATAAATCCAGCGCAGCTACATCGCCGATTGCGCAAATGCTAAAGAGCTATCCAATCAAGAGTCACAACGTGGTAGCGCATGTGCGCAAAGCCACTGTGGGGCAGGTAGCGTTGGAAAACTGCCATCCCTTTGTGCGGGAACTGTGGGGCCGCTACTGGGTCTTTGCCCACAATGGCGATCTGAAAAACTATGCACCCAAATTGCATGGCAGTTTCAGGCCGGTGGGCAACACCGACAGCGAGTTGGCCTTTTGCTGGCTGTTGCAAGAACTTGCCAAATCTCACGCTGGCGTGCCCAGTGTGGAAGAGCTGACTTGCACCTTGCGTGAGCTGGTGCCGCAAATTGCCGGGCACGGTACCTTTAATTTTTTGCTCAGCAATGGTCAGGCGCTTTGGGCCCACGCCACCACCAAGCTACAGTATGTGTTGCGCGCCCATCCGTTTAGCAAAGTTCACCTCAAAGATGAAGATGTCAGCGTGGATCTGGCTGATCTCAACAGCGAGCAGGATCGCTTGGTCATTGTGGTTACCGAGCCGCTGACGACCGATGAAGACTGGACTGCCATGGCACCCGGTGATCTCAATGTGTTTGTCGATGGTGTGCCGGCCAATTGCAGTTGCCACTGCGGCAGTGG
>CAIYNH010000457.1 GCA_903927495.1 uncultured beta proteobacterium | reverse complement strand
TGGCGTAGGTGCCTTTTTCCAGATCAGACTCGATGATCTGACGCAGGAAGTTGCTGGTTTTCGGACTGGATTCGGATGCGGTAGATGAACTCATGCAGCCGATTTTAGACGGCCTTGCTGCCTACTCGAGCAATGATGCGGCGAAGGTGTTGATGGCCTCGATGTCGGGCGCGAGTTTGGTGTAGCGCATGCTCTCGCGCAGCAAGATGCTGCGCATGCCGTGGTCAATCTGGCGCGCTTGCTCCTCATCCTGGAAGCGCCCGCTGCGAATGTATTTCTTTTCTCCCCGCTCCACCAGAATGTTGACGTTGTTGTGCTGGGCGTACCACTCCAGAATTTGGGCGCGGGTCTTGGCAATGTCGCAAATATTGTCTTCGTAGTGCTCGTTGTAGTAGAGCACCTGGGGCAGTGAACATTCGGTGATCAAAAACTGGACCTGACCGTCAAGCAGGTTGATCATTTCATACTGGCGTTGGGCAATGAAATACTGGTTTTTCAGCACTTCAAAATTTTGTTGCCAGACCAGGGATTTGGCGAAATCGGGAATCACCTCCACGGTCTTGCCATGCAGGTTCAGGTAAAGAATGATGGCCGATGAATACAGTGACTTGTCGCAGCCCGGCCCGCCAATGATGTTGATGACCCGGGTCGGGTACAGCCGCATCTTGGTCTCTGGCATGTGGTTGGCAACCGACGTATAGCGAATGGTCATGGTGAGTGTGGGTGGTTCCGGATACTGGCTATCGTAGTGTGCGCAGCGCTGTTTCGCAAGGGTACTTGCCCTTCCTGTCCGGGCGTTGTACAGGCGTTGTTTGAGGGTGGTGCCAGTGGTTGCCTCTAAACTACGCTCCATTCGCGCATAGTGCGCAAAGCTGACCGCAAGGGGCAAATTTTGGACATTGTGTTGCTGTTGAAGGCGGTGGTGATGGGTGTGGTCGAGGGTCTGACCGAGTTTTTGCCAATTTCGTCCACCGGGCACCTCATCCTTACTGGAGCCCTGCTGGGGTTTGACGATGACAAGGCCAAGGTATTTGACATTGCCATTCAGACGGGGGCCATCTTTGCGGTGATTCTGGTGTATTGGGAAAAAATCCGCGACACGCTGATTGCATTGCCGAGCCAGAAGCAGGCACAGAAGTTCACGCTGAATGTGTTGATCGCGTTTTTGCCAGCGGTCGTACTTGGGTTGCTGTTTGGCAAGGCCATCAAGGCACACCTATTTACGCCTGCGGTGGTGGCGACCACCTTCATTCTTGGGGGATTTATCATCCTGTGGGCCGAGCGCCGCCAGGCCGCTGGCGGCAACGCCGTACATCTTCAAAGCGTAGATGACATGAGCGCCATGGATGCACTCAAAGTGGGGCTGATTCAGTGTATGGCGATGGTGCCAGGCACCAGTCGCAGCGGCGCTACCATCATCGGCGGCATGCTGCTGGGCATGTCACGCATGGCGGCGACGGAGTTTTCGTTCTATCTCGCCATTCCCACGCTGGTGGGAGCAGGTGTCTACAGCCTTTACAAGGAGCGAGCGTTGCTCAGTGTGGGTGACATTCCCCTGTTTTCGGTGGGATTGCTGGTGTCTTTCATCAGCGCATGGCTTTGCATACGCTGGTTATTGCGCTTTATTGCCACCCACAACTTCAATGGTTTCGCCTACTACCGCATCTTTTTTGGCGGTGTGGTGCTGGCGACTGCCTGGAGCGGATTGGTGGTCTGGTCAGTATAAAGCGGACCGACGGGATCCGAGCAGAGTTGTTACTACCCTTTAGACACCGCCAGCACTGCGGTTAGGTTCATTTTTGGAATTCCTGGTTCCTTTGACTCCAACGAAGTGCGCAGTGTCTGTGCCACCGCATTGGCAGGGGTGGATTTTCCATTTGGGTCGAATTGACGGAGGGCGTCGAGTACGGCGTGGGTCGGGCCATGGGTCGTCTGCAGTTGGCTTGCGGGTGAAATACCTATTGCGTTGGACTGCGTTGCTGCGAATGCGGCCAAACTGTCGACCAGTTGGGAAACCTGTGACTGTAGTGCC
>CAIYNH010000456.1 GCA_903927495.1 uncultured beta proteobacterium | reverse complement strand
TCCCAACAAAATATACGCCGAAGCCCGGGACGAACTTAATTCGGGTGCCTACGAGAAAGCAGTTCCCCTGCTGGAAAAACTTGAAGGTCGTGCTGCCGGAACCCCCTTGGCGCAACAAGCCCAACTTGAAAAAGCTTATGCCCACTTCAAGGCCGGCGAACCGGTTCTGGCCATCGCTGCATTGGATCGATTTATCAAATTACATCCTGCGAGCCCAGCCCTGGATTACGCGCTGTACCTCAAAGGGATTGTCAACTTCAACGACGATCTTGGCATATTTGCCAATGTGACACGGCAAGATTTGGCAGAGCGCGATCAAAAGGCAGCGAAAGACTCTTTTGAATCATTCAAGCAACTGGTGTCGCGTTTTCCGGACTCGCGCTATACACCCGATGCCAGTTTGCGCATGAATTACATCGTCAATTCCCTAGCCCAATCCGAAGTTCATGTGGCGCGGTACTACTTTGAGCGGGGTGCCTACCTGGCTGCCATCAACCGGGCTCAGACCGCTATTCTTGACTACCAAGGCGTACCTGCCCTGGAAGAAGCGTTATTTCTCATGCTCAAGTCTTACGACGCGCTGGGCATGCCACAAATGCGCGATGACACACGTCGCGTGTTGGAAAAAAACTACCCTCAAACGGCTTACCTGACACCAAGCAGCAAGTCCGGCTCACTACCCTGGTGGAAGCCTTGGTGAGAGCATGACCTCCAAAGGTTACCGGCTGACGGCCTCCACCGGAATACACAAGGGTGACCGCGAGTACCAGCAAGACCAAGTCGCCTTGCTCAGTCACCCACGCATCAAAGGCTGTATTTTGGCCGTGCTGGCTGATGGCATGGGTGGCCGCAGTGGTGGTCGCAAAGCATCGGACCAAGTGATGTTGACAGCCAGGCAGTTGTTTGAACGCTATGACCCAGAAACTGACGATGCCGTGGCCACCCTCAAACAAGTGCTTGAGGAGGCGCATACCGTCATCAAGCTCACCGCCATTTCCGCCGAAGAAGAACCGCACAGTACCATCGTGGCTTTTCTGATCAATCCTGGTGGCGATTGTTATTGGGCCCACGCTGGAGATTCACGGATATATCACTATCACGGTAAAAAGTTGACCAGAAGAACACTCGACCACTCCTACGTTCAGTTACTGGTTGATCGCGGTGAAATTACCGAGGAACAAGCCAACTTCCATCCCAAAGCCAATATCCTGATGGGCTGTCTGGGCACTGAAAAAGAACCCCCCATGGACGTTCATTTCATACCCCGACTGCGGGCTGGTGACGTTCTGCTGGCCTGCAGCGATGGTGTTTGGCATTACTTCAACGATGCCGAACTGGGCTCAGTTCTTTCCACACTTTCGCCACGCGAAGCTACCGAATTTTTAATTCAAAAAGCCAGATCCAGAGCCAAAGGCAGCGGCGACAATTTATCGCTGGTAATCGTAAAACTCGAACCACTTGGGATAGCTCCGCCCCCTTAGCAGTTCTGATCCTGAGCAGACTTCAAAATCCCGAGGGTACTGGCAGGGTTTTTGAAGCAGCGCCCGACTGCCCACCAAGGCTCTTTTCCTTGTCAAGTTTGTGTTGCCTGGCTTCCTGCAATTTTTGCTCAAAGCGCTGCTGTTGCATCAGTAGTTCAGCCGCACTGTGTGGCGCATCAACCTGTTTTGCAGCGTCAGCAGAAATTGATTTAGTCTGCACTAAACGTTTCTCATCTGCGCGGATCTGCCTCTCCTGCTGCTCACGCTGCGCCTGCAGACGCTGTAGATCGGCCTCTTCCTGCCTGAAAGGTGAAGTATTTTCTTGAATACGATCAAGTTCTTGAACCGCCTTGGCACGCCGCTCCTGATCATTCAAAAGCACTTCCTGACGCCTTAGTTCATCCATCGCAAGCCGCCTGATGGTTCTGGCATCACGGAGACAATCTGACACCGCAAATCTGGCGTAACAGATAGCCTCTGACTGACGGTATGCCGTCTCATACTGGGTTCGTTGTGTCTGAATGACCAAGCGCTCGGCATTTGCTTGAAACGGGGCGCTGACAAGCGGAACATTTTCGACCTCGATCCCTTGCGCCCGGAGTTCCAGAGCGAGCAGCAACAGCGCCCAAAGTAACCGCTCTATTTTCATGTCAGTCGAGTGTCCACGTCCCGGCGATCCAGCGCAAGAAATTCACTGGACTGCATTTCATTGAGACGTGAGACGGTACGCGCGAACTCAGTGACCATCAGTCCTTCGGTGTACAACTGCTCAACAGGTACTGCTGCCGACAGAATCAGCTTCACCCGTCGGTCATACAGAACATCAACCAGCCAGGTAAAGCGCCTCGCCTCAGCCGCCATTCGCGGCGGCATATTGGGCACATCGCTGAGCAATACCGTGTGAAACTGGGTGGCAATTTCGAGGTAATCATTTTGCGAGCGTGGACCACCGCACAAGGTTTTGAAGTCAAACCATACCAATCCGCCGGCTTTGCGCTGTGCGTGGATTTTTCTGGCTTCAATCTGCAGCACCGGGTCTTCGTCCTGGGTTTCTGCCAATCTGTCAAAGGCATCTTGCATGGCGACCTGCGCTGCCTCGTCCAAGGGCGTGTGATACAGAGCCAACTGCTCCATGGTCCTGCCTCGGTAGTCAGTGCCATTGTCAACGTTAATCACATTCAGACGCGCATTGAGCAAGGCAATCGCCGGCAGGATGCGGTCTCGGTGCAAGCCGTTCGGGTAGAGGTCATCTGGCTTGAAGTTTGAGGTCGTCACAAAACCCACACCCTGCTCAAACAGAGCTTTCAATAGCCGATCCAAAATCATGGCATCGGTCACATCTGACACATGAAACTCATCAAAGCAAATCAACCGATATTTCTCTGCCATTCGCTTGGCAAGCAAGTTCAACGGGTTGACCGTGCCCTGCATGGATGCCAATTCGCGGTGCACCTCGCGCATGAACTCATGAAAGTGCAAACGAGTTTTACGCTTCAGCGGCACTGCGCTGTAAAAACAGTCCATCAAAAAACTCTTACCTCGCCCTACACCACCGTACATGTACACGCCACGTGGAATGGGCGGTCGATTGATCAGTTTCTTGAAGGCATTGGAACGCTGCTCACGGAACTTGGCCCACTCACGCGCACAGGCCTCCAGCACCTGCACCGCACGCAACTGGGCCGGGTCGGACGTATAGCCCCGCTCCTGCAACTCAGTCAGGTAGATTTTTTTTACCGTCACAGCGTCACCAGTTACTATAATAAATATAGCTACTAACGCTTACCAGGTAAGCTTCAGAAGCTATTTTTATATTAACTTAAAAATTAAGCGTACGCTTGTCAACCGCCAGCGCCGCTTCCTTGGTGGACTCACTCAAAGACGGGTGGGCGTGGCAAATGCGGGCAATGTCTTCGCTGCTGGCACGAAACTCCATGGCCATTACACATTCTGCAATCAACTCGCTGGCCATGGGACCAACGATGTGAACACCCAAAATCTCGTCCGTGGTGGCATCGGCCAGCATCTTGACCATGCCCGTCGTATCACCCAGAGCGCGCGCTCGGCCATTGGCCAGAAACGGGAAAGTTCCCGCCCGAAAGGCCACGCCATCAGCTTTGAGTTGCTGCTCAGTACGCCCCACCCAGGCGATCTCGGGGCTGGTGTAGATCACCCAGGGGATGGTGTTGAAGTTGACGTGACCATGTTGACCGGCAATGCGCTCAGCCACCGCCACACCTTCTTCTTCGGCTTTATGGGCCAACATGGGGCCACGCACCACATCGCCAACCGCCCACACACCAGGCAAGTTCGTGCGGCAATCACCGTCCACAACGATCGCACCACGTTCGTCTAGTTTCAGACCGACAGCATCAGCATTCAAGCCAATGGTGTTGGGAACCCGACCGATTGACACGATCAACTTGTCCACGTCCAAGGTGTTTGCTTCACCCTTGGCATTGATCCAGTTGACGCTTACGCCATGTTCATTGACCTTGATGTCGCCAACTTTAACGCCCAGTTCGATTTTTAAGCCCTGTTTTACAAAAGCTTTTTGCGCCTCTTTGGCGATCTGCTGGTCTACCGCACCCAAAAAGTCAGGCAAGCCTTCCAGAATCGTGACTTCGGAACCTAAACGCCGCCACACCGAACCCATTTCCAGACCAATCACCCCAGAGCCAATCAAGCCCAGTTTCTTGGGTACTTGCGTGACCGCCAAGGCACCTTCATTGGACAACACTTGCACCTCATCAAAGGGTGTACCTGGCAAGGCACGCGCGTTGGAACCAGTCGCCACAATGATCTTCTGACCAGTCAGCGTCTCTTCGGCGGCACCTGCCACCTTGATTTCATACCCACCGTCCAGCGCTTTGACAAATGACGCACGACCATGAAAAAAACTCACCTTGTTCTTCTTGAACAAGTACAAGATGCCGTCATTGTTTTGCTTGACCACCGCATCCTTGCGGGCCACCATCTTGGCGGCATCAATCGTCAAACCCTTGACTTCAATGCCGTGGTCGGCAAAGTGATGACTGGCTTGCTCGAAGTGCTCACTCGATTGAAGCAGTGCCTTGCTTGGAATGCAACCCACATTGGTACAGGTTCCACCCGGTGCCGGGCCACCCTTGCTGTTTTTCCACTCATCAATACAGGCTACGTTTTTACCCAACTGGGCCGCCCGAATCGCGGCTATATAACCGCCAGGACCGCCGCCAATGACGATCACGTCAAATTTTTTACTCATACAAATTCCATTCCATAAATTGAAAAAACCCACCGCAGCAGGCACGCTTCGCGTGCCATAACGGGTGGGTCTGGCCAGTCTGATCAGATGTCGAACAGCAGACGCGCAGGGTCTTCCAGCGCTTCTTTCATGGCCACCAAGCCCAGCACGGCTTCACGGCCGTCGATGATGCGGTGGTCATAGCTCATAGCAAAGTAGTTCATGGGGCGCACCACTACCTGGCCGTTTTCCACCATGGCACGGTCCTTGGTGGCATGAACCCCAAGAATGGCTGACTGAGGTGGGTTGATAATCGGAGTGGACATCATCGAGCCAAAGGTGCCACCATTGCTGATCGAGAACGTGCCACCCGTCATTTCTTCAATACCCAATTTACCATCACGGGCTTTGGTACCGAACTCGGCGATTTTTTTCTCGATGTCGGCAAAGCTCATTTGATCGGCGTTGCGCAAGATCGGAACGACCAGGCCACGCGGCGAACCCACGGCAATGCCCACATCAAAGTAGCCGTGGTAAACAATGTCATTGCCGTCAACCGAAGCATTTAGTACCGGGAACTTCTTGAGCGCATGTACCGCTGCCTTGACGAAGAAACTCATAAAACCCAGTTTGACACCATGCTCTTTTTCGAAGCGGTCTTGCATACGCTTGCGCATGTCCATGACTGGTGCCATATTGATTTCGTTAAACGTCGTCAAAATAGCATTCGTGCTCTGTGATTGAAGCAGACGCTCGGCCACACGAGCGCGCAAACGGCTCATCGGCACGCGCTGCTCGGGGCGCTCGCCCAAGCTTACCGCCGGGGCTGCCACTTGAGGCAAATAAGTGGCTACAGCCTTTGCTGGCATTGCAGGAGCAGCTACTACCTTAGGAGCAGCAACAACCGCCAGTACATCGCCCTTGGTAACCCGACCGTCTTTGCCAGTCCCGGCCACAGAGCCGGTAGCCAACTGGTTGTCAGCCATCAGCTTGGCAGCTGCAGGCATGGCAACGCCTGCCATTGAACCACCTGAGGACGGTGCCGCTGGCGCTGCGGCATCCGCTGGGGTTGCAACCGCTGCAGGCGACGCTACAGCACCCGCCTTGGCTTCGGTGTCAATTCGGGCAATCAGCTGCTCTGCCGCGACTGTGCTGCCATCAACCACCAAAATTTCAACAATCACACCGGCAGCCGGTGCTGGAACTTCCAGCACCACTTTGTCGGTTTCCACATCAATCAGGATTTCGTCCACAGCAACCGCATCACCAACTCTTTTCTTCCATTGCAACAGCGTGGCCTCAGCCACGGATTCTGAGAGTTGCGGAACTTTGACTTCTATGAGTGCCATATCAATTCTTTCAAAAATAATCTTGAGTTCTGCGGGGTCGGGGTAAGCACCCCGAACCCGGCGAAAAATTTATTCGGTTTCCGGACCGTCCTACTTGCTCAGGATAAAGCCCTTGAGCTTGCCAAATGCACCTTCCACCAGCGACTTTTGCTGTTCTTGATGCAAGTGTGCATAGCCGACAGCCGGGGAGGCTGATGCGGCTCGGCCGGAGTACCCGAGCTTTTGACCATCAAGCATGTTTTCGTGAATGTAGTGCTGAACGAAGAACCAGGCACCCTGATTTTGCGGCTCATCCTGGGTCCACACCACCTCAGTTGCATTGGGGTATTTTTTCAGTTCAGTGGCAAAGGCTTTGTGTGGGAACGGGTACAACTGCTCAACCCGAAGGATGACAACATCGTCCACGCCTTTTTCCTCACGCTTCTTGGCCAGATCATAATAAACCTTGCCAGAGCAGGCCACCACGCGTTTGACCTTTTCAGCTTTAGGTGCCTTTTGGTCAGGAATGATGGTCTGAAAAGAACCCTTTGTGAACTCAGACAAGGGCGATGCCGCATCTTTGTGACGCAACAGTGATTTGGGCGTGAATATCACCAAAGGCTTGCGCAGGTTGCGTACCATCTGGCGACGCAGCACGTGGAAGATCTGG
>CAIYNH010000455.1 GCA_903927495.1 uncultured beta proteobacterium | reverse complement strand
CTGTGGCAACCATGGAAGACCTTGAACACTCCACTGGTATGGGTACTGCACGCAGCTTATGCGTGGATTACGTTGCACCTCGCGTTTCGTGCCATGGCTGCGATGGAGTGGATTTCGGCATCGGTTTCCAGCCATGCGCTGACCGCAGGTGCGATTGGCACAATGGTCATCGGCATGATGACGCGCACGGCACTAGGCCACACGGGAAGAAAACTTGTCGCTCGAAAAACTGAAGTGGCCTGTTACGCCTTGGTAACTTTGGCCGCAGTGGTGCGCGTCTTCGTTCCTTTGCTGAATCCCCATTGGATCAGTGATGCCGTCCTGGTGTCAGCACTACTGTGGTCAAGCGGCTTTGCCCTTTACACGTGGCGCTATTGGCCTGTGCTCAGTCGCGAATTCTGAAGTCGACATCCATATTGATGCAGATTCATCCTGAGCGCCTTCGTGCGAAATGCTTTAGCGCGTGTAAGTGAAATGGCCACTACCAGTGGCAGGCGTGGTTGTGCGTAACGCTTAGCTGTTTTCGCTGGTCTTTAGTGTGAGCGAGTCAGTTTCCGCTCCTGAATGCACTGGAGCCGATCAGGACCAAATTTCATTGCTCCGGACCGAGTGACTGGAATGGAGAAATCGGTTCGCGCTATGACTCCAATGGAGGCGACATCAGGAACGGCAGGACCTGGTCAATTGGAGGTGCACGTCTTGGCGGACTCGACGCTCCATTGCTGACCGTCGATCAACAGCAGCGAATGACCGGAATGAAGCAGACGGAAAACACGTCATTGCGCCCGCGATTGACGTTGTGATTGATGACCGCATGTTTCGATGTGGTTTTGATATTTGAATGCCAGCAACGCAGCGAAGCGGTCTCTGGGCATGCCCGTATAGTTGGCGGTCGTTAAGGTCACCTGATATGAAACAAAGGAAACACCTTAGTGCGCCCAATTTCATTCAACAGTACAGATGTCTGCTTTGCCGAAGTTCAGCGATCAGCCTGAAATGGGTGGCCCGCATTGAGTTGACGATCCGCGGTGAGGCCTAACCAATGTGCCAGCGGACTGCCTTTGGCAGCCGCTGAACTCAAACGTTAGGCATCGCAACCTACCCCTTTCCGTGTCCACATCGAGAGTCAATCAGCCACACTTTTCGTCCAAAATATCCCGCAACCAACGAAACCGAAGACAATGAAAAACAGCTTGCTTACTACAGCTCCGAGAATCCTGCTTGGACTAATCTTCCTAGTTGGTGCCATCGACGGCTTTTCGTTCATTTTCACTGGCTCACACCTCATACACCCGCCAACGTCTGACAAGGGCCTCGCATTCGAAGCAGGGTTGAAGGCGGCCGGGTTCTTCTGGCCCCTGATGAAGACAGTTGAAATGGTTGGCTCACTCTGCCTTCTCACGAACAAGGCGCCAGTGCTTGGCTTGGCTCTACTTTCGCCCATCATTACCGTCATCGTACTCTTCCATCTCGTACTGAATCCAGGCGGAATTCCGGTGGCATTGATCCTGGTTGCTGCAAGTGGTTCATTGGCATATCAATACCGCAGCAATCTAATTTCTCTCGCACAGTCTCCCGCCAAACGCGACGCCTAACCCCTTGCTCAAGCGGAGCTCCAACGGCAGGCCGAACATTGAGTGACCGGTATGGAGCAAAGCATCTGACCGCTTCCAGCCTTGCAGTCACTCTGGGGGGTGGGAAAAGTCTGGCGCATCGTCCCAGTAGACCGGCCTGTACCCTTCGATTCATCGCAATCGCCCACTTTCACCCCTATTGAGGTTGGGTTGCCCCAAACCGGGAGGTCACTTTGACACATGACGGTACTTTTGACGGTACTTTTCAAAATCAAAGTGTCAACAACTAGCATTCATGCGGGTTTCTGGGCAGTTTGTGATTCCTGTCGGGCCAGGTGATAGCATCTTGGCGCTGTGACGGGATGACAAGCCAGACCAACAAATCTGGGCTAAAAAAAGCCCTCCATTATTTGTACAACAAATGGGGCAGCCACAAGCCGATCGCGGGGAACGTGTACAGCAAAAAGATGGCGAGCACCTGGATGGCCATGAACGGCATCATGCCCGCAAAAATCTGGTTCAACGTAACGTGCGGCGGGCTGACCCCCTTGAGGTAAAACGCCGCCATCGCCACCGGCGGGCTGAGAAATGCGGTCTGCAGATTCAGCGCCACCAACAGACCGAAGAACAGTGGAT
>CAIYNH010000454.1 GCA_903927495.1 uncultured beta proteobacterium | reverse complement strand
CGCACCAGCGGTCGTGGCAAAAAATCTCTCAGCCACAAACCGCTCATCCCTATCAAGGATGTCTGGCTTTACCCGTTGAACAAACATTTCCTCTCGGCCTTGCGCCGCTAACATCCTGTACGGGAAGACCGAATACTTACCTTCGCAGCAGCTGCGAAGAATTATTCAGATGCAAGCTGTTGAATTGAAAGGAAAATTAATTCTTCGCATACTTCGCAGCAAATGTCAGAACAACATTACAACGCTCGGTTGAGTGGCGACAAGCAACCTAATCGTTCGGTTGAGCAGATCAACTAATGGATACGATACCCTGGCATTTCGGAAAGGCTGTGCAGCCCCACGTCCCCTGTTTGAGGGGATTGTCCATTTCACATCGTGGCAACCATCAGACTGTTGTTAACTCAAGTTTTATGCGCTGACCATGAGCGGCTGCCGCCCCCCCAGGGTTGTCAAAGTAAGGTTGGTATCGTTCTCATCCAACAAACGGTTGAGCGAGGCGCGACTGGTTCGCATCTTCTTCGCCATCGCAGTTTTGGTGATTTTTTTTAGCCGATATTTCCTGTTTAATAGCTTCGCCAAAGATGTTGGTGAAGCTTCGATCAACGAGTGCGGTGGTTATGATTTTTTGGAAAGTGGGCAAAGCTAAAGCTGACCGGTTGAAAGGAGCGAGAACTATGGGAACCAAGCGCAATCAACACCTTTGTCGATGCCCAGCTTGCGCATCTTTTCCCACAGATTTTTCCGGCTGATTCCAAGTGAATCGGCGCAAGGCTGGATTTGCCACTTAAAAGCGTCAAGCGCACGTACGATGAAATCACGTTCACATTCCAGCAGGTAGTCGCGCAGGCTGCCTGCGACGTCTTGTGCAGCGCCAAGCTGCGGGGCTGGTCGATCAAACAGTATGTCATGGGAGATGGTGCGTCCATCGCACATCAGGCAAGAGCGTTCCAGCGCGTTTTTTAGCTCACGAATGTTGCCTGGCCACCGATAGGTCTGAAGAGCGTGCTCGGCGGACCGCGTCAGGCTGGGCGGAGGTTTACCATTGGCGCTCGCAATCTCAGTCATCAGGCTTCTCGCGATTGGCAAAATATCTTCGGTGCGCTCTCGCAGCGGCGGTATGCGCAGCTCAACCACGTTGATGCGATAGTACAGGTCTTCGCGAAAGTCACCACTGACTACCCGTTCTTGCAAGGTCTGATGAGTGGCACAAATCAGCCGGATATTCACCGGAATTTGCGTCTCGCCACCGACCCGCACGATGCTGCGCTCTTGCAAGGCGCGCAGCAATTTGACCTGCATGGCTTGCGGCATGTCGCCAATTTCGTCAAGAAATAGTGTGCCACCGTCGGCCTGTTCAAACACACCTTTTTTGGTTCGACCGGCACCGGTGAAGGCACCTTTTTCGTAGCCAAACAGTTCGGCTTCCAGCAGGCTCTCGGTCAATGCACCACAGTTCACCGCAATGAATGGGCAAGTGCTTCCGGCCAACTGGTGCAATGCCTTGGCCACACGCTCTTTGCCAACGCCCGACTCTCCGGTGATCAAGACCGAGGCAGCGCTGGTCGCCAGCCGCGTCAACATGGCCGCGATCTGTCGCATGGCCGGCGACTGGCCAAGGCTAGCGGTGCCCTGAGCATTGTCAGTCACAGTAAAACCATGAATTTTGTCGATCAAGGCATCCAGGTCAAACGGTTTGGTGATGTAGTCCTGTGCGCCCTTTTTCAGCAAACGCACCGCCATCTCCAGGTCGCCATGGCCAGTGACAAAAATGAACGGTGGCAGGCTGCGCTGCTGAGCCAGCAGTTGTTCAAACAAGGCGTCGCCGGTGATATCGGGCAGGCGGATGTCGCTGATGACCAGAGCGTAGTCGAGCTGGCGCAATGCCGTCAGGGCCGCGATGCCTGTGCGGTGCCAATCAAAAGCCAGCCCTTCGAGCTCAAAGCGGTCGGCCAGCGACTCGCCCATCAACGCGTCGTCTTCAATCAGGCAAATTTTGCGGGAAGTTGGCAGCATGGGGTGAGTCTACTGGCAGGGTGACGGAAAACCGGGTCTGCTCCAAGGCGGATTCAGCCCGGATCGTACCGCCGAGTTGGGTGACGATCTGGTAACAAATCCACAGGCCCAGTCCGTTGCCGCTTTCCGAAAACGAAGTAAAGGGTTCAAACAGGTGAGCCAGCTGTTCAGTCGACATGGATTTGCCAGTGTTTTCAACGCTTAGCTGCAGTTGCTGCCCATCCACAATTGCCCGCAGGGCGACCTGGCCGCCATGGCCAGCTGCCGCGATGGCGTTGAGCAGCAAGTTGATCAACACCTGGCGCACCAGTGTGGACGGCAGTGCCAGTGACTCGGGTATGTCGGGGGCCCAGGTGATCTGGGTCGCCAGCTTTTTGGTGGCGTGCGACACCAGCACCCGCACGTCGTCAAGGTCAGACCGACTCAATGGCCGGCTTTTGACCTTGGCCTCGACCAGTAGCGCGGCTACGGTTTCCCGGATCTGGGTCAGGCCACGCTCCAGCAGCGACACAGTTTTTTGGGTGACCGGGTCGGGGCTGCCATGTTTTTTCAGGGTGCTGATCGAGTTGAGCATACCGCCCAGCGGGTTGTTGATCTCATGCGCAATGCTGGCCGTGAGCCGGCCCAGGGCGGCCAGGCGGTCAGTGGTGAGCATTTGTTTTTCAAGTTCGGCTTTTTCCATCAGCCTGGCGCGCATGTCTTCATAAGCCCGAAAAAGCTGACCCACTTCGTCATGGTACGGGTAAAGAGAAGCGTCTAGCGCCTCAATCTCACCGCCACCAATGGCGCTGATGCGTTCGGTGATCAGACGCATGGGCTGCATCATGCGCCTGCCCCAATAAGCGGTGACGGGCAGCAAAACCGCCAACACCAGCAGTGTGATCCACAGCGCGTTTTTCAGCAGCTGGGTGAAGCGCTCTGAAATCAGCGACTTGTTGTAGGCCACGATTAATGTGCCCAGGCGCACGCCGTCGCTGGCGATGGGCACGGTCACATAAATGTGCTCTGCTCCCGGGGCTTCGAGCACAAAAACTTCTGCCTCGGCGGCCCGTGGAAAAACTCGTTCAAGCGCCTGGAACTCTTCACCTAGTGTGGCCAGCGGGCTGAGCACTGGGTGCACCTCGGGGCGGGACGACACATAAACCCTGGCGGCACTGTCAAGTACCATCAGACTCTCGGCCAACGCAGCATTCTGGGATGTGGCAAAAGGGCGTGACACCAGCTCATAGGCTTGCCATACCTCATCGTGCAGCATCACCGGAAACAGGGAATGCGCAATCGAGCGACCCAGATCCTGCGCATTTTTCTGGATTTCCTGATGCAAATAGTCCCAGGTCTGCAGCGCAAACGACGCCGACAGTGCCAGCGCGGTGGCCAGAATCAGGCCACCACCCCACAGTGGCATCTTGAAACGAAGACTCAGGTCAAACAGCCGCATCAGGGCTCGCCAAATGCCGTCATCATCTCCGACACACTGTCGTACAGCTTGGGGCTGCCAGCAATGAAGCCGTTCAAGTTGAGCCGCGCCAGCAAGGCTTGGCCTTCGGGCTCGGTGGTCATGCCCAGCAACACCGTTTGCATGCGTTTGAAATCAGTGCCGCTGACCTGGTTTTGGGCCACGATGGGCGGAAACCCATAGTCTTCGGATTGCCAGGCGATGCGGGTCTTGCCGGTGATATCGGGGCGCACCTTGGCCAGCGAGTCCCAGACAAAACTGTCCACCGCCGCGCCTTGGGCCAGACCTGCCGCCACCGCGTCAATGGCCTTGCGGTGTGACCAGGTGAAGAAAGTGCGCTTGAAAAAAGTGGCTGGGTCGCCGCCCTGGCGCTTGATCTGGTAACGCGGCACCAGGTAACCGGTGTTGGAGTAGGGGTCGGCATAAGCAAACACACGGTCTTTGAGGTCGCTGATGCTGCGGGTTTGGCTGTCGCGGGCCGGAACAATCAGGTAAGAGCGGTAAGTGGGGCTGCTGCCGTTGATCGCCACCGAGATCAGCCGCACATCTTTTTTCAGCATGATGTAGGGGTAATCACAAATCCAGGCGAAATCGACTTTTTGCTGTTGCAACAGGTCCATGGTGTCGCGGTAGCGGTCGCGCTGTACAAATTCCACCGGGCGCTTCAGGCGCGCCTCCAGGTAAACGCGCCACTGGGCCAGCAGGGCGTGCTGGTCGTGCAAAAAGGCCGGTGTCATGGCAAATCGAATGGGGCGTTGCGTGGGGCTGGCCAGAACCGCCGTGCTAAGCGCTGCCAGGCAAATTACGCAAAGCAAGTGTTTGAAGAGGCTTGACATTCTGTTTCCTGGTTACCAAACGGTGACATTG
>CAIYNH010000453.1 GCA_903927495.1 uncultured beta proteobacterium | reverse complement strand
CGCTCCTCATGGCCGAGAAGCGGGCCGGCGACCCGTCCATGGACGTTGTTGGCCCCCTCGGGCACGGTTGGGTCGTTCCGGAGGGCCTCACGCACGCGTTGCTGGTAGCCGGAGGACTCGGTGCAGCTCCTCTCGGCATGCTCGCCGAGCGGTTGGCCGAGAGGGGAGTTGCAGTCACCGTGGCTCAGGGAGCGCCGACGGCCGAGCGCCTCGTAGCGCGAGACCTCTTCGAGCGGGTCGCACGCTTGGTGGAGGTGGGTCAGCGAGTCAAAGCTGGGCAAATTCTGGCCAGGCTTGACCCGCAAGACATCAAACTTGGTGGAGACGCGGCGCGTGCCCAATTGGCCGCTGCAGTCACCAGCCGTGACTTGGCTAGAGCTGATTTCAAGCGCTATCAAGAGCTTAGACATCAGAATTTCATCAGCGCAGCTGAGCTTGAGCGGCGCGACTCGGTGTTGTCTGCAGCGCAGGCACAGTTGGATCAGGCCCAGGCCCAATTGGCAGCCCAAACCAACCAACTGGGGTATGCCAATTTACTGGCCGATGTTGCTGGTGTGGTCACTGCAGTCCTGGCTGAGCCGGGGCAGGTGGTAGCGGCTGGTACGCCGGTGCTGCAAATTGCGCAGAATGGCCCGCGCGATGCGGTGTTTGCCGTGCCGGAAGATAAAGTGTCCGCCATCAAGCCGGGTGCCGAGGTGAGCGTGCGGGTTTGGTCTGTCAACACCACTCTCAAGGCCAGGGTGCGTGAAGTTGCCGCCAGTGCGGATGCCAATACCCGAACTTTTACCGTGAAAGTCGCCCTCTCAGACAAGGATGATCTGGCTTTGGGCAGCACCTTATCCGTGGTGCCGCTGGCTTTACAACATGCTGACGTGTCGGTTATCAAGTTGCCCACCAGTGCTTTGCGCCAGGAGGGGCAGGGCTCCGCGGTGTGGGTGTTCGATACAGCCAGCATGACGGTCAAGTCACAAGCCGTACAAATTGCAACCGCTGACGGCAACGATGTGGTGATTGCAGCCGGCTTGCTACCCGGCGCACAGGTGGTAACGGCGGGAGTGCATGTGCTGGCGGCTGGACAGAAGGTCACAATCTACAAAGAAAAACAGGCTGCATCGCTTACCAGTAAAGCACAGACAACTACTGAAAATATAGCAGTTCAAGGATTGCCAGCATTGGTATCGCCAGTCAGTATGCCAGCAACTTCGGCCGCAGGCAAGTGAGCCAGTTATGAAACATACTCATCCTGAAAAAGGTTTCAATCTCTCACGCTGGGCGCTTGAGCACGATGCGCTGACGCGTTTTTTAATGATTGTGATGATGGTGTTGGGGGTTTCGGCTTACTTCCAGTTGGGTCAGGACGAAGACCCGCCGTTTACTTTTCGCGCCATGGTGTTGCGGGCCTATTGGCCAGGTGCCACGGCGCAGCAGATGGCGGAACAAGTCACAGACAAGCTCGAACGAACCTTGCAAGATGTGCCCTACGCCGACAAAATTCGCAGTTATTCGAAGCCGGGTGAGACACAAATCATCTTCCAGATCAAAGATTTCGCTCGGGGCAGCGAGGTCGCCAACGTCTGGTACCAGGTCCGAAAAAAAATTGGTGATATGCGTGGCACCTTGCCGCAGGGTGTAGTGGGGCCATTTTTCAATGACGATTTTGGTGATGTCTTTGGCGTTATTTATG
>CAIYNH010000452.1 GCA_903927495.1 uncultured beta proteobacterium | reverse complement strand
TGAACTTCACGCATGGCGAGCGGCGGCGGCGGCAGGCAACTCACGCTGCTGGCCAGCACCACGGCCGTGCCGGCTTGGGCTTTCGCGACCACGTTAACGTAAACACCATCGGCGAAGGTCACGCCAGTGCAGGTCGGTGCCAAAGTGGCCGTTGAAGCATCCACCGGAACACCACGCACGACATAGGAGTTTTTGTCAACAAAGGAGCTGATCACACCCCCGAGGTTGATGCGTGCTGTGTCGGCCACCGTGCTTTGCACACGAATGCGGACCTCGGTCGCAAGCACCACACCATCCGCACCAAAGCTGCCCTTGATATCTACAAAGTTGTTGTTGCCCAAGGTATTTGCAGCAGGGGTCACGCTGGCCGATGCAACATTCACCTTCACGCCCTGGATTTCTAGCGTTTTGGCAGTTGCATCATATTTGCTGACCAGACCGCTGAGTTGCGTCAGACTTGCAAGTACGGTAGCAGTTGAACTTGCGCGCGTCATGCGAACCCTTGCAGCAGTCAATGTTGGCGTGCCAGCAACGCTGCTCAAACTCCCGGGCTTGCCCCAGACCAGCACGGGCTGGTCGTTGGCCAGAGTGGTCGAAGCCGGCATCAGGGTGGCACTGCCATAGCCGACCAACAGACCATTGATCTTGAAGGTCTTGGCGGTGGCATCCAAGTTGCTCAGCGTGCCCATCACCACCGGGGCGGTGCCCGCGACTTGCGACTCGATCCGGGTGGCCTGCAATTCATACACCTTGCTCACACTGTTGTAAACCGCCACACCATGCACCTGCACCAGGTCATTGGTGGCGATGTCGGCAAGAGCTGCGTAAACCGTACCGCTGGCATTGGTGCCGCCATAAACCGTGACTGGCATGGTGGAGGTGCTGTCGGCATTGACCTTGACCAATTGGCCAGCTACCGTCAACGAGTTATTGACTGTATCAATCGCACTCACATTCCCAATCACGGCGGCATCGACAATGACGCTGCTGGCAGTGCCATTGCCGTCATGGGCCACACGCACGCGCTGGCCTAGCTGCAGTGCGACATTGCTCATGCTGCCATCCCAGTTCTCACGGGTCACGGAGGCATTGGCATCTTCCATCCTGACACCGTCCACATACACACTGCCAAAACCGGTGACTGTGCCGATGGCAGATAGCGTCGAACTGGTGGGGGTACTGGTGGTATTGGCACCCGAGCCACCGCCACCGCACGCGGCCAAGATAAGTGACAAAGTTACACCAGCCAGGGCCAGCGGTGCGCGCCTGAAACTGATTCGATGATGCTGCATGGTTTTCATAAAGTCTTTCTTTCCTAGAGGGATTGGAGAACCCGGTTATATAGATGAACTGCCAGACGTTGCCGTGTTATCGACCTCGCCGAACCGTTCGCGCCCGCAAAAAGCCTGTTTGATTCACGCCCTCGACTTCGACACTTTTGCCGGTCAGGCTATCGGGGCGCATGTTGAATTCCTTGTCAAAAAATGTCTGCATATCCCATTGCACTGTGACATTGCCTTGCAAGGTGTGCAAGTTGAACGTACCAGCCATGAGATTAAGCTGATTCACCAACCCGGCACGCACGATGATCGTGCCGGGTGCAGCAGCGTTGCTCTGATTGCCCATCAAGGTGCAAGTGATCTGCCTTGCCTGCACCGTGTTGCTGGCATTGGACATGAGCCCGGTAACTTCCACCAGCACATCCATGCCAGCAACCGCCTGGCGACAAATGGGCGAGATGGTGGCCGCCGCCGCCGTTACAAAAACTCCGCGCAAATTCAACTGCACCGTATCACCCGTCCAGTCGATACCGTTAGTGACCGCTTTCACGGCTGCGCTTTGCCCAAGGTCTGCCGCTGTTCCGGCAATGCCCCGCTGTGCACCACTGCTGGCCAACAGCCCAGCACCTGAACGTTGCACCGCCAAACTGACGAACGCACCCCGAGCCAAAGCGACTTCATCAAGCTGCAACTGTGGACTTAATTGAACCGTCATTCCCTGAAGTTCCACCGTGCGCGAGGCCGCGTTGTAGCTGGCAACCGGGCCACTCAGACGCAGGGTTTTGTCGGCAATCTGAGCCACCGTGAGGGTGCTGTCGATGATTCGGCTGGCCTGCAACGGGGTAAAAAGCGAGGCATTCCAGGCCGCCGGGGTGGCCCACACCCGCACCGAATGGCCAATCACCAAGCCCGGCGGCAAACTCAGCCCCTGCACTGCGACTCCCAGCGTGGCATTAAGCCGCAAGACATTCCCAGTTAACGCTTGCACCACACCCGAGAGCTGCAGCAAGGCGGGTACCGATGTCAGTTTTTCGACCCGACTGGCAATCAGCACGTAACTTCCAAGCGGCTTGTCCAAGACCCAGGTGCCATGCACTTCCAGTGAATCACCCACAGCAATACCAGCACCATTAAACCCAGCCACCACAGCAGTTGGGCTCATACTTGTATCAGCCGTGCTCCCGGCCAGACGAACCAGTTGCCCCAGCATCCGAAAACTCCCGCTGGCATCTTGCGCGGTGCTGGCTGAGCCCACCAATTGCGGCAAAACCGCCACTGACTGGACGCTGTTGTCGGCATTCAGCGAAAGTTGCACGCGCTGCCCCAACTGCAGATCGGCGTTAACCGATGCACCCGTGCCATCGTCTTGCTGAATGGAGGCTGCCGCATCGTCGTATTCAATGCCATCAACAATCACGCTACCAAAGCCGCTAACGGTACCTTCGGCCAAGCCGGTGCCGCCAGTGCCAACACCTGCGACCTGTAATCCACCGCCGCCACAACCGCTGCCCGTCAGCAATGCGCACAAGCTCAGAACCAACCCAGCCCGTCTGAGCCAGACAAAAATACCCGCTGTGATGTTGTTCATGTTTGGCAACCTTCCTGTGTGTTGTTTGTCTGCACTGTGGACTGCGTCACAGGGTTGGCCATGGAGCGACCAGAGCAACCTGGCATCGGCTCGGCGTAGCAAAACATGCCAAGTCGCAAGCGCTGATCACCACCGCGTGGTTCGTCGTGCTCACACAGTGGCACCGCGGCTGTGACGACACTGGTCATCACGTCTTGCCAAAGCCGATTGGCAATTTGCTCCAGGACCCGGGCTGATTCAGCACTCAAACCATCGGCAAAGACACTTTGTTCAAGGTATTTGCGTGGCCCGCCATCGGTCAGGTTGTGCACGCCTGCCGCCAAATGATCAGCCACGCTATCTGCCAGCAGCAGTTGACCCTCGTTCGTCGAAGGGTCGGGGGTAAATGAGCGACGCACCAGTTCTATGCCACTTTCACCCACTCGGGCAACACCTAAACGCTGCAGTTCGTGCTGAACCGCGCGCGGATGCAGGTCAGTAGAAACCGATTTCACCAACGACTCAAAAGAGTCTGCACCCGTCAGACTCAGTCGGTTAGGCCAAGCCAGTGCCACCCAGCGCGCCACCACCTGGGACGGCAAACTGGCCCGAACGGATGGACTATTTCGCAAGCTTTCGTCTGCCTCAGACTCCGCCTTGCGTACGTCTTTTCGGTGCAACCCGGAAAGCAGGCTTAACGCGGAATCAGTCGTCTTGCCACCGGTGCGTAACACCTCAAGACGCGCCTCAGCCAGGAAAACAGGCTTCAGAGCAGCTACAAATTCGGTGTACCCCACCCCTGAGCGCAGCAACCAGCGCACCAACGGAGCCATGGCACGCAACACCGCGCCAAGCAATGGCGATGAATGGGGTGTTGGGATTTGAGATGACATTGTGCTTGAAGTATATGGGAAATATTCCCATATACTTCAAGCACACAACATTCAATCTGAATATTTTTTTCTAAATTGACTTTTTGCAACAACCCGTACTTTGAGCCTTGTGAGGCTGGCCCATGAATTT
>CAIYNH010000451.1 GCA_903927495.1 uncultured beta proteobacterium | reverse complement strand
TTGCTCCACCATGTGTAGCAGTTGTCGGTCGCGTCGGGTTCAAGCTGGCGGTAGACGTCGACAATGCCGCCCTCGATGGTGAGTTTTGTCATCCAGGCACGCTCTTCGGGTGTGAAGCCGCTGTTCTTCTGGTTGCTGCGCCAGTTCTTTAGATCGGCCTCTCGGTGGGCAATGTTGATGTCGCCGCACAATATGAAGTCGCGCTGCGCCTTGAGTTGCTGTAGGTGCGGGTACATCGCATTGAGAAACCGGAACTTGGCTTGCTGGCGCTCATCGCCTGATGACCCACTAGGAAAGTAGGCGCTGATGATGGAGTGTCGGCGTGCCAGGGTGTCAAACCGTAGTTCCACATAACGCCCTTCGCCGTCAAATTCCCCGCCGTCAAATCCGACGATGACGTCGGTGGGCTCCAGGCGCGTATAGGCGGCCACGCCGGAGTAGCCCTTTTTATCTGCAAAGTGAAAATGCCCCTTCATGCCGGCCAGGGTTTCGAACTTGCCGGCTACATCGGCCGCCTGGGCTTTGACTTCCTGCACGCAAATACAATCAGGCTGGGCTTTGGCAAGCCAGGCTTCCAGCCCTTTGCTGGTGGCTGAGCGTATGCCGTTGAGGTTGAGGCTGGTCAATTTAAACAAGGAATTCTTCATGGCGAATCGCGACTCTTTGGCACTCGATTTTGTGCAATTTGCAGTGGAGTGCGGGGTGCTGCGCTTTGGCTCTTTCAAGACCAAGGCGGGGCGAATGAGTCCGTACTTCTTCAACGCCGGCTTGTTTGACGACGGGGCCAAGCTGGGGCGTTTGGCCGAATTTTATGCCGAGCGCCTGATTGCCAGCGGCATGGAGTTTGATATGGTTTTTGGCCCGGCCTACAAAGGTATTCCGTTAGGCGCAGCACTGGCGGTGGAACTGGCCCGCCGAGGGCGCAACGTGCCCTTTGCCTACAACCGCAAAGAGGCCAAGGACCATGGCGAAGGCGGCACCCTGGTGGGCGCACCGCTCAAAGGTCGCGTGCTGATTGTGGATGACGTGATGTCTGCCGGAACGGCCACCCGGGAATCAATTGCCATCATCCAGGCTGCGGGTGCAACGCCGCATGCGGTTCTGATTGCGCTGGATCGCCAGGAAAAAGCGACTGAGAATGGTCAGGATGTGCCCTACAGTGCCGTGCAATTTGTGCAACGGCAGCTGGGTTTGCAGGTTTGCGCGATTGCTAAGCTGAGCGATTTGATGCAATATCTGTCCGGTAGCAGTGACGGCAGTTTGGCTCAAGATTACCAGCAGGTGCTGGCCTACCGTGAGCGCTATGGAGTCGATGAAGGGTGAGAATGAAAAAGAACAGGTGGATTTTGGCCGCTGTAGCGGCGATGCTGGTCGTTGTGTGTGCCAGTGGCTGGGCACAAGCGCCAGCCACTGTCGGAGGGGTGTACACCTGTGTCGATGCGAAAGGGCGCAAGCTCACGGCGGACCGCCCCATTCCTGAATGCACAGACCGTGAGCAAAAGATACTGAACCCCAGTGGCACAGTTAAGGCCAAGGTGGGACCCACGCTGACGGCGCAGGAACGTGCAGACCTGGAAGTAAAGGAAAAGCGGGAAATTGAGGAGCGCAGCCGCACGGCCGATGAAAAGCGACGTGACCGCGCGTTGCTGACTCGCTACCCGAAC
>CAIYNH010000450.1 GCA_903927495.1 uncultured beta proteobacterium | reverse complement strand
TTCGCTGGTTGAAGTAATTTCGGAACTGGATATTGAATGCCCATGTGTACGCGGCGATGCCCAGCAATTGCGTCAGGTACTGCACAACTTGTTGCAAAACGCACAGGATGCAACGATCTCAGCGGGTCGAGCTGACGATCAGCATCCGGTGGTTTTGAAAACTCAGTGGATGGCAGGGTCGCAAAGAGTACGACTGAGCGTGCTCGACTTTGGGACCGGCTTTCCGGAAAATATACTCAAGCGCGCTTTCGAGCCCTACGTCACCACCAAAGATAAAGGCACCGGTTTGGGACTTGCGATGGTAAAGAAAATAGCAGATGAGCATGGTATTCGGGTGGATATTTCTAACCGGATGGTCGACGGGAAAATGGCGGGTGCTCAAGTGTCGTTATCATTCGGCGGTGAGCGTTTAGTGACGGCTCAGCCTGACTAGCCAATTGCAGTAAAGATATTTACAAGGGGCGCACGGAAACATGGCAAATATATTGGTGGTGGATGACGAACTTGGCATTCGCGATCTGCTATGTGAAATTTTGAACGATGAAGGTCATACGGTTGAAGTAGCAGAAAATGCTGCGCAAGCTCGGGCCGCCCGGCAACGCGAAAGACCTGATCTGGTGTTGCTTGATATCTGGATGCCCGACACCGATGGTGTGACCCTGCTCAAGGAGTGGTCCGCTACCGGTGCACTGACTATGCCAGTCATCATGATGAGCGGGCACGCCACTATCGACACCGCAGTTGAGGCCACCCGCATTGGTGCATTGGCTTTTCTGGAAAAACCGATCACTTTGCAAAAATTGCTGAAAGCAGTCGAGCAGGGATTGGCGCGCGGAGCCATACGCAAGTTGAGTGCCACTGCGGCAAGTTCACCCATCCGGCACTCAACTGTGGTTGCAAACTTGATTGATTTGTCGGACCCAGTGGTTGAGTCGGCACAAGATCAGGCATCGCAAGCAACCAGGGTCTTCTTGCTGGACAAACCTCTGCGTGAAGGGCGAGATGAATATGAAAAAGCTTATTTTGAGTTTCATCTGGCCAAGGAAAACGGTTCCATGACCCGAGTAGCGGAAAAAACAGGGTTAGAACGAACCCATCTTTATCGCAAGCTCAAGCAGCTTGGGGTTGATTTAACACGGGGTAAGCGCAATTGAGTGCCACCCTTCACCTGACTTGACCCAAGCGATTTCTGGGAATCAAGCAAGTTCATTGTTCCGGGTCATCCTCGAAGTCACAATTTTCAGTATTGCAGGAATTAATAAGGTTGGTTTACATGAAAAAATTTTTCAATCTCATTTTTTCTCTAGGTATGGCATTGGCCGGAATATTGGCTACGTCAACTGTCCATGCGCAAGTCGTCTACAACCTCAAGGTTGGCTGGAATCTTCTGGGCAATGCTGAATCTAACTCGTTGGATGTGACCACTACGTTTGGCGACCCCGGCAAGATCAACACCGTCTGGAAATGGAACGGCGCAAGGAATAAATGGGAGTTTTATACACCATTGATGCTAGCCCCGGAATTGACCACTTACGCTCAGAGTAAGGGCTACGATGTGTTGACATCAATTTCACCGAAAGAAGGTTTTTGGGTTAACTCAAACGTGGATGCATCACTGTCGGGTCCGATTCCAACGCCACTTTCTCCTGGGACACCTGCAGTCCTGACTACCTTGCAAGCTAGTGACCTATCGAATAACTGGAATTTGCTAGCTAGTTCAGATGTCAAAACACCCTCGCAAATCAACGCTAGTCTGAGCAGCAGTTTGGCCTTAATCGGCAAATCGATCACCTCGGCCTGGGCTTGGGATACAAGCACAAACAAATGGCGGTTTTATGCACCTTCACTCGCAGTACAAGTTGGCACGGTGTTGGCTGACTACATTACAAGCAAGGGTTATCTGCCATTTACGACAGCTATTAAAGCCAATGAGGGTTATTGGGTGAATGTCGCTACCGAGAGCGACACCACAACCACAACCACAACCACAACCGCTACAACGACCACAACAACAAATCTGTCTGCAAATCACTACCTTTACCTGGCAAATGACACCATAAGTTATCACGACGGTTTCAGCACTACAACGCCATATACACTGGCACAGTTCCAGGCTAAACCTGGCATCAGCGTCCAGTGGCCCATGCGAGATACGGCCTCCCTGAGGTTTACGCTGTCTGATGGCGGTGGCTTCAATGTAATTCCCGGCCAGACACTAAGTGCTGCGGTCTCGATCAGTGATACCACCCCAGGTAGCCAGGGAGTCATCAAGTTTGACATTAACAAAATAGACATCGTCAAAAACGGAACC
>CAIYNH010000449.1 GCA_903927495.1 uncultured beta proteobacterium | reverse complement strand
TGTCGAGCACCATGCGCACCTTGTCGGGTTGCTGGCGCGCTTTGTCTATCCAGTTGGCCTTGCCAAACTCAACCAGCATGCGCTCGGTACCGGCCGAGACCAGCGTGTGCGACGAGCGTATCAGCAACTGCCCGCGTTTGACGGCAGGGCATGGCACCTCAGCCACTTCGGTGCTGCCGGTTTTGAGGGATTGAAGAATTTGTTTCACTTGTAAGTGCTCTATACCGGTTGGTCCAGATAAGTCCGGCACCAGATCTCGATGCACAGCAACGACAGCAGGGTGTAGCTGGCATCGAGCTTACCCACGTTGTTGGCGGCTATCAAACGCTGCACTGCGGCTGGTTCAAAGAAGCCGCGCCGCTTCAGGCTGTCTACCGACAACAAGTCGCCAATCAACTCGCGCAGGTTATGCCGCATCCAGTGCCGCAGCGGCGCGCCAAAGCCTGACTTGGGGCGGTAAATGACGTCATGCGGCAAGTAAGGCTCCATCGCCTTTTTCAAAATCCATTTGCCCTCGGCGCCGCGCTGCTTCAAACCAACCGGAATGCGGGCCGCAAATTCCACCAGGTCCAGATCCAGAAATGGCACCCGCACTTCAACACCCGCCGCCATCGACATCTTGTCGGTATAGATCAGGTTGTGGTCCGCCAAAAAGAAGCGTTGCTCCAACGCCAGCATCCGATCCAGGGGCGTCACATTTTCAGGCAAGGGCTGCAGGAAATCCATCATGGGAGCCATCGCCAGTTCGGCACCCACAGAGCGCCTGAATTCGGGCGTGTAGAGCGCCATCAAGTCGGCCTCGCGCGACCATCTGAAATAGTTGACTGTGCGGGCGTCGCCTTTCATGGCGGCGCCATCAAACAGCTTGCCAATGCGTCGCGACAAAGCGCGGCGCTGATCGAGCCGGCCGCTCATTTGTGCCAGAGCGCTGCGCACACCCACAGGCAGCCAGTCCCAATAGCGTTCTGCCTGCACCGCCCGGTGCCTGCGATACCCGGTAAACAGGTCGTCACCGCCGGTTCCAGAGAGCAGCACTTTCATGCCCCTGCTGCGTGCCAATTCACTGATGTAGAGCACATTGAGCGGCGCGGGGTCTGCCAATGGCTCATCAAGTTGAGCCACCATACGTTCCAGGTCGCCCGCCATGCGGTTCACGTCAATCTGTACGACGTCCAGCGACACGCCCAGGTGTTGCGCAACTTTGCGCGCATAAGGCAGGTCGTCGGTGGCACCTTCTTCCTGGTCGCCAGTGGCCTCGATCGTGAAGCAATGAATATCGGGATTCAACTCTCGCGCGAACGTAACCACAGAGCTTGAATCAAGACCGCCTGACAAAAATGCACCCACCGGCACGTCAGCCACCATTTGTCGGTGCACCGCCTGCCTCACATGTGCAAGCGTACCCTGCAAGGCTGCAGCCTCATCCAGTTGGGCTGTAACTCCACGAAAAATTGGCAACTGGTACCAGGCCCATTGCCGTTCGATGCGGCCGGAGCGCACCCACATGGCCTCGCCCGGTGCGAGCTTGCGCACTGACTTGAGCGGAGTGCCCTCACCTGGGCACCATAGAAAACTCAGGTACCGGTGCAATGCTGCGGCATCCAACTCCCGCGCCTGCGGTACCAAATGCAGCAGTGCCTTGATTTCGCTGGCAAAAGCAAAGCAGCCGTCCAACGCAGCGTAATAGAGCGGCTTGACACCCATCGCATCACGCGCAACAAACAAAGACTCTTTGCGCCCATCCCATAAGGCAAAGGCAAAGATGCCGTTCAGCCGCGCCAGCATCGCGTCGCCTTCAGCAAGATAGAGGTTCAATAGTACCTCGGTATCTGAATGCCCCCTAAAGCTGAATCCCTTGGCTAGCAATTCAGCCCGCAGTTCGCGGTAGTTGTAGATCTCACCATTGAACACCAGCACCACCGCACCATCAGCGCCCATCATGGGTTGATGCCCAAGGGGTGAGACGTCAATGATGGAAAGGCGACGCTGGCCCAGACCGACGCCAGCATCACGATCTACAAACACACCAAAATCATCCGGGCCGCGGTGCGCCAACAGGTTACTGGCCGCAGCCAGCCGATCAAGGCTACCGCCAGAGATGCCTACGATGCCGCACATGCGGAAGTCCTGTGTCGGATTGCGATCTGCGCCAGAAATGAAAAGGTTTCATCCGCACACCGCTCCCAAGTGAAACCTTGGGCGCGCGCAAACGCCGATTGCGCCAATTGTGTCCTTAAGTCTGGAGACCTAATCAATTGCCGTAGCGCGCGGGCAATATCACTTGGTTTTTCTGGATCAAAATAAATACCTGCATCTCCAAGAATTTCTGGCATAGCAGACCGATTTGCACAGGCGATGGGTAATCCAGCACTCATAGCTTCTGTAAGAATCATCCCGAACGTTTCGCAACTGGATGCAAATACTCCAATATCCGCAGCAGCGTAATGTATGTGAAGTTGATCGTAGGAAACCCCGCCGAAATAGGTGATAAAACTGCCGTCAGGGTCTATGCGGCGTAGAGTTTCCTGCAAACGCTTTGTACCGGTTGACGGCGCACCAATCAGATCTAATTTAATCGGGATACCCTCTGATTTGAGCTGTGCCACTGCCTCTGCAACATGCCATTGATGTTTGTACAAGTCGACAATAGAAACGTAAAGGACACTTATTGGATTGTTTTCATCGATTTCATTCATCAATCGTTGGTGGCGTGGATATTGCCGGAATCTGGGGCTAATACCATGAGAAATGATTGCGAAATCGCTCTGCAAAGTGCCTGTTACAGCTAATACAGCATCACGCGCATAGCTTGACAAAAATACTATACCTTCAGCCTTTCGAAATAAGCGACTCTGTACCCAACGGAGGAGAAGGAGTCTCAACGTCTTTGACGACCAACCAAATCGCAATAGCTCCGATAAGTCAAATGGCAGTAAATTTTGGCTCATGGTAACTATTGGCTCGAAGCCGCTTGCATCCGTACTGCCAGGTAGAAACAGAACATCACACATTGCGTCTCTTGCCAGCCTCGTCAAACTGAAAGTCTGCCAAAGTACCCGGAAAAAGAGGCCGCGGTCCAACTGGTTAACGTGAATCTTGGAGAGCCACGGCCGTGGTTCCACTATATCCAAGGTACTTTTCCCACCCCACAGGATTACGCTGCCAAAACCACTGTCGAGCGGATTGGCGGCGCGCAACAATTCAACTAAGTGGGTAACACCACCACCGCCGCGTATGTTTGAAGCGTCAATTCCAAGAATCACCTAATACCTCCCAACAAGCAAATTTCAAATTGATAAGAGTGACACTGTTGATTCAACTTCATCAATTTGGATGATTCGAACAAGGAAATTTGGTCGGCCAAGCAAGATCGCGGCAAGAACCCCTTCCACTCGACAATTAGTCATACTTGGAATTCGAAGTTGACTGGTTGATAATATGCCGAACTTTAATATTGTCGTACTTCTATTTGGTTATCACAGATTGAATCTTATTAGTTACAAGCCATCTGGCACAACGGTAAAGTATATTGCCTGCAAATCTTGTGATTGGGTTCGTGATTCCCATGTTATTCATATAAAAGTTGGCTGGCATTGTGAATTCACACAACTCTTTGTATTTGACAATTTTCAACCCGCACTTCTTCACAACGAATTCAAACGACTGCTTGGACCAAATCTGAAGATGTGCTGTGGATACCGTGCCTCTAAGGACTTTCTTGTACAAAGATGTCGAAAATTGCCTCAATATTGGATAGATCCAGAACTGCCTTGGTGTATCAATAAAAATCTTGCCATGAATTTTGAGTTTCCCTTCTAACTGTTTTAACACCGCTAATGGATCGACCAAGTGTTCAAATACATCATTTAGAAAAATGAAATCAAATTTTGTTTCGTCGCGATCAAACTCACTAAATCTTATTTGACGATTCAGCGCTCCAAACTCTTCAAGTAAATATGCATCGCAAATATCTGTAATATATGTAGTACATTCAGGGAAATGAGATTTTAGCACCAACGAAAATTGACCAGCTCCACCACCGTAGTCAAGAATATCTAATTTCTTACCCTTAAACGACTCATCCATAGCAAATCGGATCATATTTGTGAAGTTGATATGATTGTTAAATGCCGATTCAGTATACCATTCCAATGAAAATTCTCTGGACAGGGATTTGCGTTCGCCCTCGCTTACTTCGATCAATTCGTCTTCATTAGGATAAGGGAAATATAGCAACGTGTTACAACGATCACATCTAGCAGTGTGAGCAAAGACAATGAGTGACGGGTTTCCGCAAATCTTGCAGCAATCATTTTTCATTCGGAATGCCCAATTGTCTTTACTGTAATTTTGACTGAAAATCGCCTATTTGTATTTTCTCGACTATCAACAAAGTAAGTATTATTCATTACATTTTTTAAACTTTCTTTCTTCTCAATAGCATATATTGCAGAATCAGCAAAATCGGAGGAAATCGGATCATGGCAACAATTATGCTATTGAATGCAGAATCAATATTCACCAATGTGCCGAGAAGTCCGAAAAGAACTATTAATCCACCAACTCCAAAGGTTCTCAATCCATCAAAAACACTTCTTTGCAATATTCCAATAAAGAGAAAACCAAGAAATATTGCCAGAGGTCCTCCTGCGAAATTGAGATAAGTAAAAGGACTCATGGCTGTGGAACTGGCGATCTCAAACCCGAGGATTTCATTTGTGTACCAGGTACCAATATTTTGGAGTGACTTTCCTTCCCAGATAAACCGCGGCAGTAGCGCGTGTGCAGGCGCAAGTAAAATATCACCCAGGAACTCTGGACTACCTATTGGTAATTCTTCGTTATTGGCGGTATATTCGATTCCAAGCGACGCCACATAAGTCTGGTTATATCGTGCAAAAAAATTGATGAAAAAGTTGTTGTCCATCTCATCCATACCTGGTTTTAGAGCGTCAGCACCACTCATCGTGGAGACGATACTCCCAAGACTGGTTCCATTAAAGCTTGATTCGTTGTTCCGAGCAACCCGGAATGGTTCAATTACTGCATAAGCTACCACAATAGCCGCCAAAACACTGGGCAGCAACCATCTAGGGAAATGATTCCGTCGACTGTAGTGAGTCATCCCTACAATGATGAAGGGCATTGCAACTGCACTTTTGAAGCCGGATAGCAGACCTAGAGCGACTTCGTATCCCAATATGATCAACAAGAGGTTTCTATCGGCGGAGGCAGACCGTGGCGATGAAAAGCATTGCAGAGACACAGCCACCAAAGCCATTTTACCCAAGGAGTCTGCCATATTGATGTACTGTGTTACATTGGCAGCGGCAATCAGTTGGTCATATGTAGATGAATAACCAAACACCCCGAGACTTATGGCCCAGATCGTTGTTGCTAAGCTAAGTGCCATACAAAAATAGATCGCTGGTTTGTTGATTCGTAAAGCCGGTGCCATCCATTTTTTCAAAACACTACTGCTTTGAATTCCTCGACCTAAGGTGCGCCCCATGACCGAGGTGTAGCCCACCCACATAGCAACTGCACCTAATAGTACTAGCATCATCAACTGATTCATCCATGGCGTTGCTATTGGTCGCAGTCCAACCACAATCAAAAACTTTTCTGGCAACAAAAATAGCACATTAGTGATGCCAAAGGTCAGTACAAAAGTGAAAACCGAAGCTAGAACAACAGGGTTAACAAAAAATAGATGATTATCATATGACCATAAATACCTGATCTCGTAATATAAGTACCAGAGCAGCAACAATGTATAAGCCATCAATCCTTGAATGTCATCCATCAATTCTAACGAAAGCCCAGCAAAGATAAAGGAACACAATAATACGACCAATACTCTTACCAAAAGAATTGGAATGACGTTTGCTGATTTTGCAGCCAAATGGGGAAGTGGAGGGTTATCGGTTATTCGATTAGTCATGTTGCTATGCTCGAGCTACATCGCAGTAAATTCGTGGCATCGGATATCCGTGTTCGGTACCTGTCAGAGTGTTCAGAAGTAGTTTCAAACGATGCTCATACGTGTGCGATTTATGTGCTCGAAGCATCCCTGCCAAGGCAATCGCACGCCTCTCCCCGGGTCGAAGCAGCCAGTAGTCAATCTTCTGTTTCAGGTCGACCATACTTTGATACGTGATCAATTCTTTTCCATCCTCGAACAAGTGACTTAAACCCGGTCGCCAATCGACCATTTGAAAGGCGCCCGCGCCAGCTGCCTCAAATGTGCGGACATTTAAGCCCCACGTCTCACCATAGTGTAGATTGTTAATCACGATACTTGCACCGCGAAATGCACGGACCTTGTCGTGGTTGTAAACCCCATGGCCCTGATGCATCCCAGCCACGTCATCGGCGTTCATCCATAGCGGAGCGGGATTACCCCAAAGCTTGACGTCGTAATCGGTCAGGTGCTTAAATATAGCCACCCGCCATGAATGCTGATTACCAGCCGTTGTAATGTCGCATTGGTACTTGGGGTCGTTCCCGATTTGCTCTTCTGGCAGCCAATGTTGGGCCGGATTGAAGCACTCAGGCAAGAAGTGCACCGGGCTTTGCAGCACGTCGCCCAACACATGCTTGATATAGGGGTCTTTGAAAAAGAGTCCATCATAGGGTGCGTTCATAAAGTATCCACGCCCAAAATTTGCCAGATGGTCAGGAAACCACATTGCAATCTGGGCATTAGTGCGGCGCTTTAGTTCAGCCACCTCTGCGGGCCAGAGAAAGTCATGACAAACAATCACTACGTCAAGCGGCCCAATCTCTGTCTCAGCCCAAAGGGCGCGCATGCGCCGCGCTCGGATCGCTGGTATACCGTCGCTGCTTGAATACATAACCCCGCGAACTTGGTCGATGCGATGGCCCAGTTTGCCGCCAAGCCGACCAGATTGAAATCCCGGCTCAAATCGCCGAACGCTGTGCCCCATGATTGGCAGTGTTTCGGCAATATGTAGAGCGAACCCTTCGGTGTAAAACTTACCGATGACAAGAATCTTCATGTTATCTGTAAAAGCATTTGTTTGGAGAGAGTTTTTACAACTTGGCAATGGTTCTCAACCATGTTTCTTGCAGACAACCATAGATATTCTCGACCATCGGTTGGGGAGCAATGGGCACACCAACGTGTCTATCAAGCGCATAAATACCGTGTAGGGATAGAAGAATGGCTGCCGCCCCAAGCCAGCCGCCCATGCCAAAAGCGGTTTTGTGGATGTGCCAAAACATGCAAGCTTGTCATACGCAGAAGGGGACTGGAAGCATGTTTTCTCAAGGCCCCGTTGTTTAAGTACCTCGTACCCGGCCCGTTGATAGAGCGACACGTTGTCGTCAGAAGATTGATAGCCGAGATGGCCATCGCCATCTATGAAAAGCTTGTTGTAGAGCTGAAGGTCTCGTTTCTTGAACTGTCGGATCAAAGGGTTGTCAGTCTCCACATCGTAGAGAAAGACCAGCTTGCCACCCGGCTTGAGGACTCTTTTACATTCCTCCAGAATCTTCGGTTTGCTTTTAGGTGGTATATGTTCCCAAAAGTAGGAACTGATCACAGCATCGACCGAGTTGTCCGGCAGGGCAATGCAGGCAGCTGCGTCCACTTGCACCCTGCGTTCGTAAAAATCTAGATTCATTAGTGACGCAAGCGACAGATCGCAACCGATCATGCGGTAGCGCTGGCCAAAATACCTTACACCACCAGCGCATCCGAGTTCAACCACTGTGGAACCCTTTGGCAGAATCTTCCTCACCATCCAAACGTAGCCGCTGTTGATCAGCCAAAGTGGCCACACGTGCCAGAATTTCTCGCTACGAGGCAAATAGTTAGTCTGATTTTTATACGCCCCTTCATAAAATTTGTCAGTCTCTTCGAGCGTGCATACCACGCCTTCAACAACATCGTATACACGCCCGCACTCACTACATGCAAAGTACGTTGGCTGCTCCGCCAGAACATGATGGTCATGGGGGCAAATCAGGGAGATAGTTAACACCGGATTCTTCGTTTTCATCGAAAACTGGCCGCATACACCTTTTGCAACACAAACCGCAAAATTCGCAGTGGCCATAGATCATAGACAGTAACTGAATCGAAGCTGGTGGTGATCATCGCCGGCTTCTTCCTTACAACGGCATAGATAAGCCACTTCACGGTTTCCCCGCTCAACTTGATCCGAAAGCCCCACCACTTCACTCGCCCAGCCAGGGTGCTGGGTTTGAAGTAGTCCAGTCGGTTCGTGGCATGGATTTGATACAGAAAGCGCTGCCTCCGCCACGACCAACCGGTCTCTTCCTTGTAATCATCCGGGTAGTCCACCGGCCGCTGGTGCCGAACAGTAATCACCGGCTCAGGCACATACCCTACCGGCCAACACATAGCCAGTCGCATCCACAGGTCTATGTCAGCGAGCAATCCGAATTGCTCGCGCATACCACCCACCGCTTCCCATGCACTGCGGCGAACCATGGCCGTGCCGCGCACGGCACAGCCCCAACGCGGCAGCAAGAACTCGTCGAGGAACCAATGCCCGTGTATGCATTCGCCAGGTATAGCCTCCCAATAGACAAAGTCACTTTGATAAACGCCGTAACTGTTGAAAACATAAGCAGCATCTTCATGGCGCGCCAACACACCAGCCCATTTTTCCAGCAAGTCCTGACGATAAAGGTCATCGTGGTGCAACAACGCAATGTACGGTCGGTCAGTTTGCGCGACCGCGAAGTTCGCATTGCCGGGCATGCCCATATTGTGAGGGGTGCGGACGGGTCTAATCCGCGCATCCACCGCTGCTAGTGCAAGAATCCGCTCCCAGCTTCCATCGGTCGAGCAATCGTCACTTACGATAATTTCGTAACCATCAATCGTCTGGTCAAGAATGGAGTTGAGAGTCGATTCGATTACGTCAGCATGGTTATATGTGAGCAAGCAAACCGATATCTTTTTCCCAATTGATTCAAGCATTTAAGGCCAACTTTCGAAGCAATTTCTTTACAGCTAAAGCCATATCCAGAAATTGAATAGCCCGTAGAGCTTTAAGTGTAACAATTGCCCATGGACCAACAACTAATTTGACATCACCACGAGAAATCTCTTGAATAAATATATTCCTATTTCTCCCAACATCCAGCAGTCCAACGCAAATCCGGGTGAAATGGAAATATTTCAATCTATTAACGAGTGCATTTCTATCACAATATGATTGATACAGCTTTCCAAGCGCCACCAAACAATCAATGTACCGTTTTGGATTCTTGACCTGAAGCATTGTCATATTTTGACCATGCAAATCCCAATAGCCTGTGATAACTTTTGAAATCGCCATATCATACTTTGTGGCCAAACAAGTCAACAGAAATCCGTCAGATACTGTTTCAACCGACTCATAAAAAACAAACTCTTCAGCAAGTTCTGACTTAAACAAACAATGTGTAAAGAGGGGGTGCTGACTGCGAGCGCATTGAAGTATTTTTGAACCCTTTGGATGAAACCCTTCTTCCCAGTCTTCAATCATTGTTTTAGTGACTATTCCACCTTTCCGTATCGGTGCATTGGTACCTACAAAACCGGAAGATGGAAACCTGCAAAACAGCTCCAACGCAGTTTGAAGAAAAATAGGTTCATAAACATCGTCATCTGTCAACACACAAAAATAATCTGACGAGATATGGCCGCGAATTTGATTGAAATTACCGATCATTCCGAGATTGCGCGGATTCTTTATGTATTTTACGCGACTATCTTTCTTGACCCATGCATTCATCAATTTGCTGGTTTCATCAGTCGACGCATTATCCAGAATAACTACTTGCAGGATCTGATGGGTTTGATTAAGGACACTTTTTACCGCCAACTCCAACAGTGAACATCGGTTATAAGTCGGTACAAATATCTGAACAGAATTTTCAATCATAATAATTCCAAGCGTATTTGCCTCAAATTTTCAATGCAGTCCTTAGAAATATACTACCCCGGTCGGAAGAAGCCAACGACAGAAATACAGCGACTAAATAAATAGCCACCAGAAGAGCTGCTTGCGGAACGAATCCATATTTCTCCAATGAAAGATTACTTGTCTTCAAACCAATGACAAAGATAATTGGCAGAGTGGATGGCCAAACTACATCCTTGATGTACCAACTTATCATGGGTTTATTGAATATTGATTTGTGAACAAAATACGCCAAACCGAGAAAATAGCTTGCATTAATCCCAATCCACGCATAGGCGGCGCCCAATGCCCCAAACTTCGGTACCAAATAAAAGTACAAAGGAATCATAAAAAACAGCGCCGCAACATTAAATGTAATGTTAGCTTTCATTTTGCCCGCTGCAATTTGCAGATAGTAGGGCATGTGCATTATCGCATTGAGTCCGGTGCCAATAACCCAAAACGTCAAAATCGTTGCTACTGCGTCGGATGTAATCTGATCATGCGTCCAGAGCATAATCAATTGCCCAGAAAAAAGTGAAATAACAAGTGACGCTGGCACTGTAGTTATTATCAATAACTGCGTAAACTCGCGGTAGTATTTTTCAAGCTGCCCTTTATCTTCCCTTGCATAGGCCTCTGTCAATTTAGGAAGTGCTACATTGCAAATTGGACCTGTAATCATGATCACCACGCCTGAAACGGCTGTGGCCAACGTAAAATAGCCGAAATTCTCCAGAGTCAGGAGTTTCGAAAGCATTAATTTGTCTATCTGCGTGAGAAGAATTGAGAGCAAGGTCAATAACATCATACTTGCTGCAAATTCCCATACACTTTTCAAAGCTATCCACGAAAATCCACAATCCACAGGCCTAGCGGGCAGGTATTTTCGCACCCGAACGACCAACACGAGCACTTCAAAGGCTGTGACCACGAGTTGGAAAATAAAAAAGGCGCCAATGGTTGGCGAGACATAGGCGAGCACCAAAATGACACCAGCACCGCGCAGGGTCGATGCTATTGATGAAAAGGCGTTGAGCCACACCATGTATTGCAAGCCGTTTATCGCGCTTCGATAAAGTGTTGCCATCCATCGAAATGCTATAACAAGCGAAGTTACTTGGAGGGCTTGTATAACAATAGATATATCCAGATGTATAACATTAAGCCAACCGTTCGCTATCCAAGGTGCCGTAGCTGCCAATATAATGAATATAACTATTGCAACGGCCAAGTAAACCCGCTCCAGCGTAATTAGCAAAGTATTGATGCTTTTTGGAGTATGCGCTCCAGCACTAAATCGGGACATTTCGCGACTTAGAGTTGGTGCCAGACCCATATCGAGCAATACAAACCAAGCTTGCAAACTTGCAAATACGCCAATCAACCCATATGCTTCAATACCTAAGTATCTGATATAGACCGGAACGAATATCAAGCCCATCAGTGCCGACCAGCCTTGGCCCAGGTAGTTGGCGATGAGGTTGCGCTTAAGCATTCAGCCGTACGGTCATGCAACCCGCTTTAAATACCCATCCGGCGCAACAGTAATCAGCAGTTTGTGCTGAATGCTCTTGTCGATCTCAAATTCCGGGTGCGTCTTGAGGTATTCCCAGACCGCAGTTTTTGGATTGTTGCCTGGCCCCCAGGGGCGATCCGGGAACATTTCTATGGGCATGTCTTCAACCACGGTGTCGAAGGCGACGCAATAGCTGCCCACGCTGGTTAATGGTGCGTAGGCTTGCAACTCAGCCAGCACGTGATCGTGCGTGTGGTTGCTATCAAGGCAGACCAGGATTTTTGAATAGTTGGTGGCCACAGCGCGTACTTGCTCGATGATTTCAGGCGCAATGCTGGAGCCCTGAATCATCTGAATGCGTGATGCCATGGGGTGCGCCTCAATGGCAGCACGATTGTGGGTACGAATGTCAATGTCGATGCCAAGCATTTTGCGGCGCGAAACTCTTGGGTCCATTTTCTCGCCAGATTCGATAGCATCGCACATATCCAGCAACGCCAGCATGGATGCGCTGAAAATAAGAGAACCGCCATGGGCAATGCCCGTTTCGATGATCAAGTCGGGCTTGATCTGCCAAATCAGTTCCTGCATAGCCACCATGTCCTGGGGGTACTGAATGATGGGGCGTCCTTGCCAATCAAATTGGTAAGAATATTTATGCGTTTGCGCCAAATTAATCCATGAACTGGTAGCCAACTTGACTTCTCGGTTGGTTCCCAATACGTCAAGAATTTTGCTCCGCTCTGTTGCGAACTGTTGGTTTGGGTTCATCTTCTTGCTACCTCACTAAAGTTGAATAAAAATCAACGTACTGATCAATGCCCTGACTGATCGATGTTGCCGGTTTCCAGCCTGTATTGAGCAAATTATCGATACTCGCCACCAGCATTCTGGGATCGCTTTCAGAAACCGGGATGCTGCCAAAGTCAATGTTCACTTTATGATGAAAGCGACTGGCACACATATTTATGATCGACATAATTTGCAGTGGCTCGCCCGATCCGATGTTGAAAATTCCGGTTGAATCGACCGCCGTCAATAAGTGAATGAGAGCTGAAGCTGTATCACTTACGTGAATGAAATCGCGAAACTGTTTGCCGTGAGAACACTGCACCGTTTCACCGCGATTCATTGCCATCAAAACCGAAGGCAAGAGCCTGCCTGCTGGCTCACCTAGACCATATGGAAAGAAAATTCTTGCCCAAGCCAACTCTAGTCCGTGAGCAAGGCAATACGCCTGCGCGTATTGCCTTGTCACGTCCTTGCATTTCCCATAGACCGTGTTGGGCGCAGTGGGTGTTTTATCTTCAACACAATAGCCTTGAGACCAATCATATTCAGCACAGGTGCCGCTAATCACTAGCCGGCGGCCACCGCTTTTTCGGAATGCTGCAAGGAGGTCAGCTGTCGCTTTACACCACGCAAAATTCTCGGGGGCACTCCAAAATCTCCCGTGTTCAGCATACCAAGCTAAATGCAGCAAGCCTTCAGGCCGGATGGCGTCCATAGCCACTTCAGCGCCTGTGTCTTCCAATAGGTCGCACTCAAACCACTGTACGCCGTCGGAAGTATTGGTACGTGCTTTAGTAGTGGCGGCAAACACTTCGTGCCCCTGCGCCACAAGCAAGGGGAGTGCATATCTTCCAATGAAACCACTCGCACCTGTAACTACAACTCTCATTGTTCAGTGTTCTGAATTGTTCACTAGCAGCTCAGGTACTGCGGTAACAAACTGAACACCTTCAGCGGCTAAGTAGGCAAGTTGCTTACGCACTTCTGTGGCGATGTTCCAGGGCAGAATGACCACATAGTCGGAACGCTGTTCGCGCAATGCCGTCGGTGACAAGATGGGGATGTGACTACCAGGCATAAATTTGCCTTGCTTGGCGGCAGCAGCATCGCAAACAAGCGGTAGCAGGTCAGGCTTGACGCCAGCGTAATTGAGAAGGGTGTTGCCCTTGGCGGCGGCACCGTAGGCTACAACCGTTTTCCCTGCTCGTTTTTGTTCGATCAAAAATGCCAGAAGGTCGTCTTTGACGCGATCCGCCTTTGCTTGGAAGCTTTGGTAGGTGGCGACGGCTTGCAGGCCACGCTGCGCTTCTGTTGCCAGCAAGTTGGCGACGGCATCAGTCGTTTCGCGCGCATCACTGGCATGGCAACCATAGATTCGCACGCTGCCGCCATGGGTTGGCAATTCTTCTATATTCCAGACGCGCAGGCCAGCAACTTTGAAAATGCGTTGAACCGTGTAAAGCGAGAGATAAGAAAAATGCTCGTGATAAACGGTGTCGAACTGGGTGTGTTCAATCAGTCGCATCAGGTGCGGGAACTCGAGCGTGATGGTGCCACCGGGTTTAAGCGCAGCCTTCAAACCCCGGGTAAAGTCGTTGATGTCGGGGACGTGGGCATAAACGTTGTTGCCAACAATCAGGTCAGCTTGTTTACCGGTGGCTGCAAGTTGCTTGCCGAGGTGCTCGCCAAAGAAGTCACGTAGCACGGGTATACCCAAGTCTTCGGCGGCAGCGGCGGTGCTGGCGGTGGGTTCAATACCCAGGCAGGGTATGCCTGCGGTCACAAAATTCTTGAGAAGGTAACCATCGTTGGAGGCAACCTCGATGACCAGGCTGTCTTTGGTGAGTTTGAGTTGATCTGTGATTTCTTCCGCATAACTGGCCGCATGGGCCAGCCAGCCGGTGGAGGTGCTTGAGAAGTACGCATATTCAGCGCTAAAGAGTTCGTCGGCCTGGGCATAGTCCTCGGTTTGCACCAACCAGCATTGATCACAGACCTTGATTTTCAGGGGGTAATATTTTTCGGGTTTGACCAGGTCAGCCGCCGTCAGGTAGGCGTTTGACGGAGGGGCAAAGCCGAGATCGAGAAAGGTGTGGGTCAGCGGCGATGCGCAGTGACGGCATTTCACAACTGCACTCCTTTGAACAGATGGTCGAGCTTAGGATGTTGTGTGTCTCTGGAGGATAGTTCGGCAATGGCCAACGGCCACTTGATTGAGAGCATGGGATCTTGTGGGTTGAGCCCAGCTTCGGCACTAGGTGTATAGGCCTTTGTGTGCATGTAGATAAGCTCACAGTTATCAACAAGGGTTTGAAAACCGTGGGCAAAGCCCTCTGGTATCAACAGCGCACGGTGGTTATCCGCGGAAAGTTCTACCGCGTGCCACTGCAAAAAAGTTGGCGATCCGGCGCGTAAGTCAACTGCCACATCCCAGATGGCGCCTTGCAAACAAGAGACGAGTTTGATCTCGGAATGCGGTGGGTGTTGGTAGTGCATGCCGCGTACCGTACCCTGCTTTTGCGTGACGGTTTGGTTGATCTGGGCGATGGGCTGGTGCCATCCGGCAGCGGCAAGCTCTGCTGCGCAGAAGAGACGCGAGAGGAAACCCCGGCTATCGCCCAACTGCTGGCGTTCCACCATCTTCAGGCCATGCAGTGGCAGATCGGTAACGCCAAATCGACTCATGCCAATGCCTCATACGCGGTAATTTCGTCCTCGCACAAGGTGCGTGGGTTCGCCCCTTGCTGCTGCGCCCGATACCAGGCCATGGTTCGTCGAACCGACTCCGCCAATGCCCATTTGGGGCTAACACCCAGCACCGCGCGCGCTTTGGCAATTTCCAGTGCCAGCCAGCCAGCTTCATGCAGATTGCTGCTACCGGTTTCAAAACTGGTTACGCCAGCCCCGTAGGCATGACAGGCCAATTTGATAACAAGCTCCACAGTGCCCGCCTCCTGAGGGTGGGGACCGAAGTTGTAGGCGCCCGCCAAGTCAGGGCGATGCCAAAGCTTCTGCGCCAGGGTGAGATAGCCCGCCAGTGGCTCCAGCACATGTTGCCAGGGACGAACGGCCTGCGGGTTGCGTATCACCAGAGGTTGGGCCGATTGCCAGGCGCGTACTGCATCGGGAATCAACCTGTCTGCCGACCAGTCCCCACCGCCAATAACGTTGCCGGCCCGAGCCGACGCAACTGCAATGCCCTTTTTGCTCAGGTAGGAATCGCGGTAGCTGGCGATGATGATTTCTGCTGCTGCCTTGCTGGCGCTGTAGGGGTCGTGGCCACCAAGTGCATCGGTCTCACGGTACGGGTATGCATGCTCCAAATTTTTGTAGACCTTGTCAGTGGTAATGGCGACCACAACTTTTACCGAGTCTATGGCGCGCAGGGAATCAAGAACATGGGCGGTGCCCTGAACGTTGGTTGCGAAAGTAGTTAGCGGGTCCCGGTAGCTGGCATGTACCAACGCTTGCGCAGCCAGATGGAAAACAATTTCTGGCTCCACTTTTTTGATCATCGTGGACAGTGTGGTTGCGTCGCGGATATCGCAAAAATGACTATCGGTGACGGCCTGAATGTTGGCCAGATCAAACAGGTTTGGGGTAGTCGCCGGGGGCAGGCTAACGCCGGTGACTTCGGCACCGAGCCGGTGGAGCCAGAGGGCCAACCAGCCACCCTTGAAACCGGTGTGGCCGGTGAGTAAAACGCGCTTGCCACGCCAGAAGTCTGGCACTGGGTTTGCCAATTGCATCATTGCCAATTCTTCCACGGGGCGTTACCGGATGCCCAGAGCTCTTCCAGCATGTTCTTCTCGCGCAAGGTATCCATGGGTTGCCAGAATCCTTGGTGCTCAAAGGCCATCATCTCGCCTTCTTGCGCTAGTCTCATTAGCGGCTCGCTCTCCCAACTGCTTTGGTCGCCTTCGATGAAGTCGAGAACCTTGGGGGACAGCACAAAGAAGCCACCGTTGATAACACCGCCGTCCCCACGCGGTTTTTCGACGAAGCCTGTAACTTTGTCACCTGAGCGCTCCAGCGCGCCGTAACGCCCAGGCGGCAGCACAGCCGTAACCGTAGCGAGTTTGCCATGACGTTGATGAAATTCAATGGAGGCGCGAATATCGACATTGCTGACACCGTCACCATAGGTAAAGCAGAAAGACTCTTCATCTTTGATGTAGTTGGCAACTCGCTTGAGCCGGCCGCCGGTCAGCGTGTCTTCGCCGGTGTCTATCAGTGTGACTTTCCAGGGTTCGGCGTGCTGCTCGTGTACGTCCATTTGATTGCTGGTCATGTCAAAGGTTACATCCGACATGTGCAGGAAGTAGTTGGCAAAGTATTCCTTGATGAGGTAGCCCTTGTAGCCGCAGCAGATGACAAAGTCATTCACACCATGAGCGGAATAATTCTTCATGATGTGCCAGAGGATCGGTCTCCCACCAATTTCGATCAAGGGTTTGGGCTTGAGGTGCGTTTCTTCGGAGATGCGGGTTCCGAGACCGCCGGCGAGGATGACTGCTTTCATGGTTTCGTGACTGTGAGTTGAAGGATTTCTGAAAAGAACTTCGCCGTTCCCGACGCCGAGAGCGGTTCAACTATTGGACGGTTGATTTCTGTATGCACTTTGAATAAGTTGGGTTGCTGGATGTAGCGCTCAATGCGACTGACAAAGCTCACAGTGGTGGGTTCGCAATTGAACCCGTTGTAGCCATCCCGCACCATCTTGCCAATACCCAAAACCCGGTTGCTGACTACCACGCCCATACCCGAAGCCATGGCCTCCAGGATGGTGAAGTTGCCGTTGCTGAAGTTGGCGGGCAGCAACAAGATGTCGCATCGCGCGTATACATGACCAAGTTCGCTCCATGACTTCAGATTCGTCAAGAATTCCACTGTATCGCCCATGCCCAGTTCGGCAATCCGCACCCGACAGGCGTCGCCCATTTCGCCAGCTGCGTTCATGACCAATCTAGAACCCGGGTGCCGCGAGAGCACTTGCGCAAAGATCTCGATCGCACCGATAGGGTTGTAAATCTCGGTCATGCGGTTGGCAAAGAGGTAGGTATAGGCCGGCTTGGCTTCGCGCATGGGGTGGTTAAAGTAGTCATCCAGGTCCGACGAATAGCGACCCGCCACTACCTTGCTACCAAAGCCGAATTCATCGCGAAACTGCGTTACGGCGTCCTCCGCGCTCACCATCACCATATCCACATCCCGATACAACCAGCGCAATGCGCGCCAGCCGAGGCTGCGCTTGCGCAAAACACCTTTCCTATCGCGCGATCGCTCTGTGAAAACAATTGTTTTTTTGTTCTTGCGCCGCGCCCATTGATGCGCAGCCAGATTACTTGGTATTGAAAATCCGCCGAGCATGACGATATCTGGATTGAACTGATCAAGTTGCCCTGTGAGTCCGCTTGCCCAATAGCGCCCCTCGTGCCGACCAGATTTGGGATAGAAGACATTGTCAAGAATTCTGCAGTGCCGCCCGAGATCGATTTGCCACCAACTGCCGCGCGTACGTTCAGCAGACTCATAGAACCAAAACTCGGTCTGGAAATACTCTTGTAATGCCTCGCAAAACTTGATTTGATGCGGCGCAGCGATAGAACTCAGGAACAGCAGCTTTTGTTTATTCATCGCAAATCGTCAGTCACCAGGGGTCAAACTATTGGCACGCTTCTGGCCAGCAATTTCCGGTACACGTCAAGATAACATTCTGCAATTGAGGTTGGCGAAAAGCGCTGCGCATTGACTAGCCCCTTCGCCACAAGATCAGCACGGTAAGTGGCATCGTTCATCAGGTGATAGATGCCGGTGCGAATCGATTCTTCGCTCAACGGGTTGACAAGACATGCCCCTGAGCCGGCTACCTCGCGTAACGGTGAAACATCCGAAGTTAGTAGCGGGCGACCGACTGCCTGGGCTTCGATAATGGGTACGCCAAAACCCTCGCCGATTGATGCAAATGCCACGATGTCGCACGCAACATATTCCCGCACGAGTTCTTCATGGCTGAGGTTGACATGGTTAACGTAATTGGTGCCCGCTTCAGCCAGGGCTTTGGCGAGTTCATGGTCGGTTTTGCCGATCAGGACAAGTTGGCATCGTATGTTCCTTAACGCGCGCACTAGCCTTGGCACATTCTTGTATGGCTTGGTGCCCACCTGAAGAATCGTTGGACACGCTGCGTTAAAGGCCTTCGCGATGGGCGTGAATAGGGAGCTGTGGCAGTTCTGGATGACTGCAAGGCGATCGGCCCGGAACTTGAGATGTGTGCAGATGTTCTTCTTGGTTTCTTCAGATACACAAGTCACAGCGCCTGCGGCGCTAATCGGCCAGAGCAACCAAAGCCACTTGTAGATCTGGCGCTTGATTCCTTTCAAGCCAAACAAGTAATGCCCAATGTCGTGAACGGTCAGCACCGTCCGTCCTCTGGGTAGCAGTGGCACGAAATAATTGATATCACCGGTTACATGATAAATATCAGCATGCATCGCTCGCAGGTTCCGTACGTCGCGAATAAGGTTGGATCGTTCACCTACTTCGTATTCGATCACCTCAGCCTGATTGCGAAGCTCACGGGCAATCGTCCTAAAAAGCTCTTCTATGCTGAATGCATCAGGGCGTTGCTTGCGGTAGACAAGAACCAGTTTCATGGGTCTGCTGCTGGGCGGGACTCGTTATTACGTCTGAGCCAGGCGTGAGAGCAAAGCTTGTTCAAGGGAAAGCAAGTCACGCTTGCGCTCCTTCACTCGCCGCGCCGGGTTGCCCGCGTAGATACCGAAAGCCTTACAACTCTTGGTCACCAGGCTCAGTGCACCCACCGCTACGCCGTCTTCCAAAGTAACGCCAGGCAGGATGACGCTACCGCTGCCAACGATAACGTGCCGACCTAAAAACACATCAGCATGAGTTACTGCCTTGTATTCACTCGGCACGGTGGGGTTGGTCATTGTTGCGCCGGAATAATCGTCGTTGCTGGAGTAAATGGCCACGCGGGAAGAAATGTTGCAGAATTCACTGAGTGTGATTTGCCCGGCACCGATCAATGATGAGTAAACAGCAATGTGGACATGCTTGCCGATCGTAATGCCGCCCACACCCGCTGACAGTACGCAAAAATCATCGATACGAACGTTGCTGCCCAAGGCAATTTGGGACACCCCGTAAAACGATGCTCGGTCCGAAATTTGAACGTTATCGCCCACAATAGCAAAGCCCATCTGCTCAATAGCCGTGCGGCTCAGCGTTGCCATCTCAAGCTCCCTTGATGAGGTCAATCACGCGTTGCTGCTCTTGCGATTGCAAAGCCGGGTAGATCGGTAAGCAAAGAATTTTGGAAGCTGCATCAGCCGCCACGGGCAAGTTGCTGCGCTGCGCCGACGGCATGCTGCGGTACATCGGAAAGTCTGAAATCAGCGGGTAGAAATAGCGACGCGCATGAATGCCATGTTGCTTGAGCTTGTCGTACAAAGCATCGCGGCTCAGCGGGTAGTCTGGTTGAGCCAGAATAGGAAAGTAGGCGTAGTTGGCCACCTTCTCGCCTGCCTGACTAAGGCAGTGGATGCCTTTAACACCGGTCAGTTGCTCGCGGTAGGTGGCGTCAATTTCTTGGCGGCGGGCCAGGGCCTGGTCAATGTGCTTTAACTGGAGCAGGCCAAGAGCCGCGTTGAATTCGCACATCTTGCCGTTGATGCCGGGGGCCACAACCGTTACTTCGTTCACAAAGCCAAAGTTCTTCAGGTGGTCGATGCGCTGCTTGGTCTTGGCATCTGGGCAAATGATGGCGCCGCCCTCAAAGGTGTTGAACACCTTGGTGGCATGAAAACTCAGCACCGACAAATCGCCATGGTTCAGCACACTGCCGGCTTTGTCTTGCACGCCAAAGGCATGTGCGGCGTCGTAGATAACCCGGAGGTTGTAGTTGTCGGCAATCTTCTGGATGGCATCCACATCACAAGGGTGACCATACACATGCACGGGCATGATGGCGGTGGTTTGCGGAGTAATGGCGGCCTCAATTTTGGTCGGGTCAAGGTTGAGCGTGTTTGGGTCCACGTCCACAAACACGGGCTTGATGCCGTTCCACAGCAATGAGTGCGCTGTGGCAACAAACGAATAAGGCGTGGTGATGACCTCGCCCGTAATGCGCAGCGCCTGCAACGCTGTGACCAACGCAATGGTGCCGTTGGTAAACAGGGCCAGGTGTTTGACGCCAAGGTGCTCGCACAGTGCTTGTTCAAGCTGCTGGTGAAACGGCCCGCCATTGGTGAGGATTTTGCTGTCCCAGATTTTTTGCAGGTAGGGGATGAACTCTTCAAGCGGGGGCAGGTAGGGTTGGGTGACGTAGATGGGTTGGGTCATGATTTACCTCCGATATACCAAGGCATCGCCAGTTCCAATCCTTCCCCGATGCGCTGCGTGGGTATATAGCCTAAGAGTGAGGTGGCTTTGCTGATGTCTGCCAGGCTGTGGCGTACATCGCCATCGCGAAAGTTGCGGTACACGGGGGTTGCAGAGTGCAAGTGCGGGTAGTGCGGGAGCAGGTTGGCTTTGATCTGGGCGTAGAGTTGGTTTAGGGTGGTGCGGTCGCCGACGGCTACGTTGTAGATTTGGTTCAGAGGGGACATGGATTGCGGGTCGGGGCCCGCAATGACAGCCGGGGGGGCAATGACAGCCTTAGCGTCTGCAATGACAACCGGGACGGTGGCGGCCAGGAGGTTGGCTTGGACGGCGTTGTCTATGTAGCAGAAGTCGCGGCTGGTTTCGCCGTCGCCGTTGATGTAGACGGGCTCGCCCTGGATCATGCTGGCAATCCATTTGGGGATGACGGCGGCATAGGCGCCATTGGGGTCCTGGCGTTTGCCAAAGACGTTGAAGTAACGCAGACCAATGGTGTTGAAGCCGTAGCAACGGGCAAACACGTCGGCGTACAGCTCGTTGACGTATTTGGTAACGGCGTAGGGGCTCAGGGGTTTGCCTATGGTGTGCTCTACCTTGGGCAGGGTCGGGTGGTCGCCATAGGTGCTGCT
>CAIYNH010000448.1 GCA_903927495.1 uncultured beta proteobacterium | reverse complement strand
CATGGTTAACGCCGCAGTCTTTGAGTAGTGTGCACACTTCAAGAATATGCTGATGATTGTCTTGCCCGACAATCAGACTGACCCCGAGTACACACTGCGTGTCGCGCGCTGTGAAGGCACGAATGTTTTCTATCAGCCTGGAAAAATCACGCTCCTTGGCACCGCGGCTCTTGACATAGCTTTGGTCATCCCAAGCGTCGAGGGAAATCCGAACCCAAGTGCCATGCTTTGCAAAAGCATCGGCAACACGGCCTTTCAGGTTTGACCCATTGGTTAGGGCCGCAATGCGGATACCCCCCGCCGCAAGAACATCAATCACTTCAGGCAGCGGTTTATACAACAGCGGCTCGCCACCGCCTGAGAAGGTGACTGCCTTGACGCCCATCTCAACAAACTCATGGGCCAGCGCAAGCATTCTGGCCGCAGGGATGCTGTCCTTCTCGACCATCTCATTACCTAGCGCCAGATCGTCAACACGATAAGCGCAGTACCAGCAATTGTGGTTGCAGTGATTCGTAGGTTTTACCCGGATGTGAACTGGCGCAACACTGCGCCCTTGCTCAAGGCCTTTAAGGTGGTCTTTGAATTGCAGAAATTTAAGTGAACTGTAGTAAGTGGCCATATTTTTGCGCCTATGCGTAGATTTGAACGCAGTGCGGCAATGTAAGACGAATGCGCCAGAGTGTTTCGATCCGTTCACAGGCTTGCTTCGTACTAGCGCGCAATCCCTCAACTGCAAAATGCAGGACTTTTTCTTGACTAAGAATTTGTTTGTATATCAGTTGGCGCTGCGAACTCTCTTCAGGTAGCTGAAAGAGACTGTAGGCAACCAGTCCACTGATTTCAGCCAACTCACCCAGCACTTGCTGAAGTATCAGGTGACAGTTCGGCATGGCGTACTCGGTCGCGCTGAGCAAGAACTGCAATCGATTGCGTTCACAGTAATCCCTAATCACCAAATTTTGCACATGCTGCGGCACACGCTCGCCCATAAACGGCCTGCTGAAAATGTAGCCACGCACACTGTTCATGATGCTTTGGGAAGCCGATAAGCCATGCCGGTTTGAGAGGCGGCACGCAAAGTTATTGGCTCAAAAAACTCGCCAATCTTTTTGTCGCCATAGGGGGTGAACACACCTTTGAAACGGCAGTTCATAGACCAGCGTGTCTCAGACTCTTCATTGACACGGTTGCCATGGGGCAGCGCTTGGTCAAAGACGAGTACTTCACCATACCGCACCTCTAACCATTTAACTTCGTCCTGCATCGACCTATTAAGATCTTCACTACTGTTTCCGGCACGCTCAACAAACTGCTGGCTTAGGTCCGCGGCAGCCAGCGGCGGCAATATGTACATGGCCTTGGTGCGGTAGCAGTCCACCAAGGGCAACCAGACCACGACTTCAAACGGTGAATCACCCGACCAAGTGTCGGCATGCACAGGTAGCAAGGAGCTGTCGTCACCCGGGAACTGAATGCTTAGATTGACTCGCAGTTGCATGGCCAGTTCGTTGCCAACCAAAGTTTCCAAGTAGGGCCTGGCCACTCTGAAGTACATCTGACGAAATTCTTCTATGGCATTGAAGCCACGGATGATTTTCAGGCGGAAAGTGTTGATCTCTGCAACTGGGACCTGCCGGTGTATTTGGTTAAGAACATCGTCGGCGGTTCCATTCACTTGGGTGCCCAAGGTCTCACCAACAAGGCGCACAAATTGCGCTTGCATCCAT
>CAIYNH010000447.1 GCA_903927495.1 uncultured beta proteobacterium | reverse complement strand
GGGTAAGTGGCGCAAGTCCTTGATGTGGCGCTGTTCATCGATCGCGCTGAGACGGTCCCTGGCTTTGGCCAAGCTCAGGGTCAGCAAGAATAGCGCGACCAACTGCGTCGTGAAAGCTTTGGTAGACGCCACGCCAACCTGCACCCACCTTGGCAGGCTGAAAGTCGCTGGCTGCCACATTCTGTTGCTCGTTGTATTGATATCTACACACACTTTGTGTAATAATTTGCTACACACCGGGAGTGTCTCATGTCTCAAATTCAGGCGAACGAGTCCGTTGCTATCAATATTCGTGCAAAGGCACGTCAGCGTGATCTGATCGACCAAGCCGCCGATCGCTTGGGCCGCAGCCGCTCCGATTTCATGCTGGAGGTCGCCTGCCGTGAAGCGCAGGACGTTTTGCTCGATCAGGCATTCTTCACGGTCGATGCCGGAACGTTTGCCAAATTGCAAGTCTTGCTGGACCAGCCGCTGCCACCCACCGACAAGCTGCGCAACCTGCTGAAAACCAAAGCCCCTTGGGAACCATGAGTCTGCCCTCTTTGCTTGCCCCCGTCCCCCTGTCGTCCGAGCATGCTTTGGACGGCTTTGACAGTGGCGAGCCCGTGTTGGACGAATGGCTCAAAAGGCGTGCCCTGAAAAATCAGGGCATCGGTGTCTCACGTTGCTTTGTAGTGTGTGCCGAGCAAGTGGTTGTGGGCTATTACTGTCTGTCCGCCGGGGCCATAAGTCACGAATCCGCTCCCAAGGCGATGCGGCGCAATATGCCTGACCCGTTGCCTGTGCTGCTGCTCGGCCGCTTGGCCATAGACCGCCGTTACCACAACCAGGGCTTGGGGCGCGCATTGTTACGTGACGCAATGCTGCGGTCCCTCAGCATTGCAATGGACTCAGGGGTGTTTGCGCTCTTGGTGCATGCGATGTCCGACCCCGCCAAGCGCTTCTATCTGTCACGGGGATTCGTCGCGTCAACCGTGCAGCCGATGACACTTATCATGACCTTGCAAACGGCCCGTCTGATCCTGACCGAGCCTCGGCGATGACGCCCAACCCCAGGCTCTGGCACAGAGGTAGGCGTTTGAGATAGGACAAGCAGAAATAGCCAATGCCGCTGGCCTTCAATGTCAACATTTTCGCAATGATGTATTCCACGTTGTCCACCAGCAAGCTCTCGGTCAACTCCAGCTTGAGCCGCATCGGATTGGCACCGGTTTGAGCGATCACCGCCTGCACCTTGGCCACGAAGTCAGGTTCGCGAAACTGGCGGGCGCTCACATTGACGGCTAAACGCTGCATTGGCATAGGTAATGCGGCAGTCGGTGTCAGTTGTCGACAGCAGAGTCTCGTTGGCCGCAAACTGGTATTCCCGTTAATAGGACCATTCAGGACCCGCGCCGCGACTTATATGTGATCGCACTGTGAATTCGAAGCGGCCTGGGCTTGCTCCAAACCTTCCCGCTCATTGCTGCAGGGCACCGCATGGCCAAAAGAATCCAGCGCAATTGAAAAGATAGCGCACCCATTTTGGTGCATTCCAATAGAAATTCACGCTAACCGGAAATCGGGGTTGATTCCATTTCCTGCTTGATTTCAACAGTGTGACTGGCGCGCCGAAATCTCAACACCCGTGTCGCAATCAGGGTTTCCGCCAGGAAACACATCAGGGCCAGCAGGAAGCACGTCACGCCGGTGAGGAACAGCACGGTGGCGACGCGAAAGATCTCGATCGTTGTGGTCTCACCAAGAAACAAAACCATGATGGTCAGACCGATCAATATGGCGCAGAAGGTCAGTAGGGCAATGCAGAAGTTCACCAGGCGACCACGGGTGCGCAGTTGCCCCAATTCGGCAAATTCAGCCGCCATCGGGTTCTCATCCGGGCTGGCATCAATGCGCATTTCCAGTGCCCGGGCCCGGTCAATGATGCGGGCCAAGCGACCCGCCACGGTGCCAATCATGGCCGCAACAGCGGTCAATAGAAACACCGGTGCCACTGCCAATTGGATACCGTGCGTGACGGTATCCAGGTTGGTTGCAAAAAACATGGGATCCTCCAAGTGTGCCGTAGGCACGTACGGAATGACATTGCAACGACTGTGGCCTCCCAGACAATTTTCATTTTACTAAAGCTTTGTTTGTCTGTGACGAATCACCTGCGACCACGGCTCACACTTTGCCCATGTACACGATTGACAAGCACCCCTCTGCCGCTCTTCTGCTGGAGCGCCCACGCTATCCGTTCAAAGAAATGGATATTGGCGACTCGTTCTTTCTGGACGACTTCCGTCTGGCCGAGAGTGCCCGCATCTCGGCCTTCAATTACGTCAAACGCCATGATTTGCCGTGGCGCTTCAGCCTGCGTAAGATCGACAACGGCTGGAGAATCTTCCGGGTTCATTAAGCCAGAGCCACAAATAAAAAGGCCGCTTGCGCGCTAGCCGTTCGCTTAATCTGTTCGATTTTGAACTCGGTAGCCTTGGAAGAGAAAGTCCAGTGCACCTGTGATCCTGTCTTGCTGATCTGCCAAGGAGCAGGTCGCACTCTTCAGAACTCGATTTGGTACCGATGCCATCTTGGGCGTTTCGCAAAGGTACTCCTTTCCATGATTGACCGATGATGCCAACGATGCCGACACGATGCAGATCGTTACCGCAAATTCATTGGGCTTGTACCGTTTCGGACTCACGTATCAATATCTCAGCGGGAATATTCAACCCCTCACTCAGTCTACGGATCATATTCAGCGACAACGAACGCTTATGGGCTAAAACTTCGTAAACACGATTGAGAGGACCAATGTACGGAACCAGGTCTTTAACAGTCAACCCAGATTGATCCATGCGAAATTTAATCGCATCTATTGGATCAGGCGGATCAATGGGATAGTGTTTGGCTTCATAGGCTTGGATTAGGGTTCCCAGTACATCAAGCCGTTCGCCTTCCGGAGTATCTGGTATTGGATCAAGGTCGATTAACACGGAAACCTCTTGCAAGGCCGTTAAGTAATCAGCTTCAGTACGGATTGCTCTTATTTCCATAATCAGGCTCCTTTGAATTGATCCACATTGTTCGCGTCAATCTTGTCGTACTCAGCATGTGTGCTAATGAATTTCACATAGACGTACTGCAACCTGTAAGCAATCGCCACGATCAATCTGTAGTCGTTTCCCTTGATGTTGAAAACGACGCGGTTGTTTGCAACGATGCTGGCATTCGCATATTGGTTCTTCACATATTGAGGAGATGTCCATTTCGCCAACTTCGCCTCAGCCAACCAGGACTTCAATGCACCCTCAGCATCACCGCGGTTTGGTTGTTGCCAGTAACCTTCCAGGTTTCGCAAAGCAATGACTTGCATGGCTAAAGCCTAGTCCCAAAATGGTACTACGTCAACCATCCTGAGTGCCGACACCATCCTGATTACTGGCTGCGGAAGGTAGCAGTCTTTGGGGTCGGATTCCAATATTGCTGCGCAGCACCCGAAGGGACGGCCAAAGGCCGGGCAATTTTGGACTCTGACCCCAATCACTGCGGGTATCCGGAGAGCGCTTGGATGCTTTCTTCTCCGGCTGGGGCGGTACCTGGGGTCAGAGCCCGATTTCGTTAGCCGCAATTGCGCTG
>CAIYNH010000446.1 GCA_903927495.1 uncultured beta proteobacterium | reverse complement strand
GGCCAGGGCATCACCAACGCTGTAGGTATGGCCTTTGCTGAAAAGCTCTTGTCACAAGAGTTCAACAAGCCCGATGCCACCATCGTGGACCACTTCACCTACACGTTCCTGGGCGATGGTTGCATGATGGAAGGGATCAGCCACGAAGCCTGCGCCTTGGCTGGAACACTGCGCCTATCCAAGCTAGTGGCGTTTTATGACGACAACGGCATCTCGATTGACGGTCACGTTGAAGGCTGGTTTACCGACGATACCCCCAAGCGTTTTGATGCGTACGGCTGGAACGTGATCGCAGGCGTGGACGGCCACGACCCAGCGGCACTCGATGCAGCAATCAAAGCGGCCAAGGCGCAAGCCGTGTTGGCTGACGGAAAACCCAGCTTGATTTGCTGCAAGACCGTGATCGGCATGGGCTCACCCAACAAAGCAGGCACTCACGATGTGCATGGCGCAGCACTCGGCGCAGCCGAAGTGGCAGCCACACGCGAAGCCCTGGGCTGGACCTCGGCACCGTTCGAGATTCCAACCGACATCGCCACCGCCTGGAACGCGGTGGCCCGTGGTGCTGCCGCAGAGTCTGCCTGGGACACCCAGTTTGCGGCTTACCAAGCCAGATACCCATTGGAGGCTGGCGAGTTCGTGCGTCGCATGGCCGGCGATTTGCTCCCAAGCTTCACCGAAAAACTGCCTGAAGTGCTTGCAGGTATTGCGTCGAATGCTACTGCTTTTGCAACCCGCAAGTCCAGCCAGAACGCGCTGGACGTGATCGCACCGCTGGTGCCTGAGTTCTTTGGTGGCAGTGCTGACTTGACCGGCTCCAACCTGACCAACTTCAAAGGCTGTGTGCGCGCCAAGCGTGACGTGTGGGGCAACCATTTCAGCTACGGCGTGCGCGAGTTCGGCATGGCTGCCATCATGAACGGCATGGCGCTGCACGGCGGCTACATACCTTACGGCGGCACTTTCCTGACCTTCAGTGACTACAGCCGCAATGCCATTCGCATGGCTGCACTGATGAAAATTCGCGTCATTCACGTCTTCACCCACGACAGCATTGGCTTGGGCGAAGACGGACCCACGCACCAAAGCATTGAGCACATTCCCAGCATGCGTATCATCCCTGGCCTGGATGTGTGGCGCCCGGCGGACGGGCTTGAAACCGCTGTGGCTTGGGCCTACGCCGTGGCACGCAAAGACGGCCCAAGTGCACTGTGCCTCTCGCGCCAAAACCTGCCGCGCTTGAGCAACATCGCCCAAACCGACGCTATTCGTAAAGGCGGCTACATCCTGTCCGATGTGGCGAACCCGCAGGCGGTGATTGTCGCCACAGGCTCCGAACTCGAGTTGGCCATGAAAGCTCAGGCTGAGTTGGCCGCAGATGGCATTGCGGCCCGGGTGGTATCCATGCCATGCACCAATCTGTTTGACCGCCAGAGCGACGCTTACCAGGAGATGGTGATTCCATTCAACACCCCCTCCATCGCCATCGAGGCTGCGCATCCAGACTTCTGGCGCAAGTACGTGGGTCGGCACGGCGTGGTGATCGGTATGCCTACTTTTGGCGAATCAGCCCCTGCGCCGCAGTTGTACGCCCACTTCGGCATCACAGTTGAACGGATTGTGGCCAATGTGCGCACCATAGTGCACCGTGCTGCCAGCAAAAAAGCTGAACCCTTGCCCGACACCGTCGTGCCATCAAGCAATTAAGGTCTGAACGGTGCGCGCTTTTGATCTGATCATGTTCGACCTTGACGGCACGCTGGTCGAGACCGCACCCGAAATCATGGACGCAGTCAACGACACCCTGTGTCACTTCGATCTGACTGAAGTGGCGCAGCAACAGGTGAACGACTGGATCGGTCACGGCACCCGCGAGTTAATGGTGCAGGCATTGGCGAGTCGCAAAGCCATGCCGGTTGACGAAGTGCGTAACAGCGAGTTGTTACGCCAGCTTATGCCAATTTATGACGACTTCTACCGGCAGCGTTGCGGCACCCGCAGCCAGTTGTACCCGCAGGTTCGAGAAACATTGACAACTTTGCGCGCAGAGGCGGTCAAGTTGGCCGTGGTCACGAACAAGGAAGAACGCTATACCCAAGTGGTGATGGGCGTACACCAACTCGCAGCGATGTTTGACACAGTGGTCAGCGGCGATACTTTGCCGGTCAAGAAACCCAATCCAGCAGGCGTGGCGCATTGTTTGGCAAAGTTTGGCGTCCCCAGGGATCGGGCCTTGTTCGTGGGTGACTCCAGCATTGATGTCGCAACCGCCCGCAACGCGGGTGTGGCGGTATGGGCGCTGCCATACGGCTACAACCTCGGGCAACCGATTCAGGACTGTCACCCTGATCGTGTTATCAAGGACCTCTCGTTGCTATTAACTTAGTAGCATCATACACATACTGTACAAGCGCTAAATTGTGTTTTATTTCTACGAAAATAACCTTCCAATCAGGAGTGAGAAGATCATGAAAGTTTTACGTTTTGCCGATGTCATAGCCTGCGGATCCGCCAAGGACAAGCGTGTATTTATTCGCGCCGACCTGAATGTGCCGCAAGACAACGCCGGCAATATCACCGAAGACACCCGCATTCGGGCCAGTGTGCCATGTATTCAGATGGCACTGGCGGCTGGTGCAGCTGTGATGGTGACCAGCCATTTGGGTCGCCCGACCGAAGGTGCATTCAAACCAGCTGACTCTTTGGCCCCGGTCGCCAAGCGCCTGGGCGAGTTGCTGGGCCGCGAGGTGCCGCTACTTTCGAACTGGGTGGATGGTGTCACCGTGGCACCCGGCCAGATCGTGATGCTGGAAAATTGCCGTGTCAACGTCGGCGAGAAAAAGAACACCCCGGAACTGGCCCAGAAATTGGCAGCGCTGTGCGACGTGTTTGTGCATGATGCTTTTGGCACCGCTCACCGTGCCGAAGGAACCACTTACGGCATTGCACAGTACGCGCCAATTGCGTGTGCCGGCCCGCTGCTGGCGGCAGAAATTGATGCCATCAGCAAAGCCCTGGCCAACCCCAAGCGCCCGCTGGTGGCTATCGTGGCGGGCAGCAAGGTTTCAAGCAAACTCAGCATTTTGCAGGCTTTGGCCAAAAACGTCGATCAACTCATTGTGGGTGGTGGCATTGCCAACACTTTCATGCTGGCATCGGGTTTGAGCATCGGCAAGAGCCTTGCTGAGCCTGGTTTGCTTGATGATGCCAAGGCCGTGATTGCAGCCATGAAAGCGCGCGGTGCCGAGGTACCCATTCCAACCGACGTAGTGACAGCCAAGACCTTCAGCGCGGATGCGGTGGCTACCGTTAAGCAAGCTACCGATGTCGCTGACGATGACCTGATTTTGGACATTGGCCCGGTCACGGCGGCCAGATTGGCCGAGCAACTCAAAGCGGCTGGCTCGATCGTCTGGAATGGCCCGGTCGGGGTATTTGAGTTTGCCGCTTTTGAAAATGGCACCAAAGTCATAGCCCACGCCATTGCGGCATCGTCAGCCTTCAGTATCGCTGGTGGCGGTGACACTTTGGCGGCCATTGCCAAGTACGGCCTTGAGCAAGATGTTGGCTACATTTCCACCGGCGGCGGTGCCTTCCTTGAAGTGCTGGAAGGAAAAACCCTGCCCGCCTTTGAAATCCTGCAAAAACGCGCAACGACCTAACAGTTTGAACTTAGCCGGATTGCGCCTAAGCGTTGATCCGGCCCACAGCCATTGAATTTGTTCGACTGGGTTAGCTTGATATTCTCAAGTGCTGACCTTATTCCTCCTACACTCTGTTTGTTTAGCATACTTGTGGCAGCCCACGCAGCCGTAAAGCTGCCGTTGCAATGCACGCCTTGCTCCCCTAAACCAGAGGATTTACCATGTCCAACACCATTCCTGCCACGCTGATCCCCGGCGATGGCATTGGCCCTGAAATTGTTGATGCCACCCTTGCTGCGCTTGATGCATTGGGTGCGCCGTTCGAATGGGATCGCCAAATCGCCGGTCTCGGCGGCATGCAACTCGCGGGCGACCCTTTACCTGCTGCCACGCTTGACAGCATTCGGAGAACCCGCCTGGCACTCAAAGGTCCACTAGAGACACCTTCAGGTGGCGGTTACCGTTCCTCCAACGTGCGCCTGCGCGAGGAGTTTCAGCTTTACGCCAATTTGCGCCCGGCCCGAACCATTATTCCGGGTGGTCGCTTTGACAAAATTGACTTGGTTGTGGTGCGCGAAAACCTGGAAGGTCTCTACATCGGTCATGAGCACTACGTCAAGATCGACGACGACCCACACGCGGTGGCCATGGCTACCGGCATCAACACCCGAGCGGGTGGTCGGCGCCTGCTTGAATACGCGTTTGATCACGCTGTCACCACAGGTCGCAAAAAAGTCACCATCGTGCACAAGGC
>CAIYNH010000445.1 GCA_903927495.1 uncultured beta proteobacterium | reverse complement strand
GTTTCCAAATATGATGCACCCGGTGCCTTGCCGCCTGTTGACCAGGCCCGCGTCGATGCCACAGTGCGTTTTCTGGATGGGCGTGTGGCGAAGACCGCACGTATTGCCGATCTAGGCTGCGGCTATGGTGCATTACTAGGTGGTTTGCAAAATGCAGGTTGGCAGTACCTGCAAGGTTTAGACCCGGCACCAAATGCGGCACACTGCGCACTTGAGATGTTTGGCGTGCGCGACATTCGACGTGGCATGATGTCTGAGGCACACGTAGTCCTGAATCTACAGGAAATGGATATGGTATGCATCATGTGTGTGCTGGAACATTTGCCGCACCTAAAGCAAGATTTGGCACAACTTCTTTCCAAACTGCGCCCTGGCTGCAAAGTGCTATTGGAAGTGCCGGCAATCGAGTTTTTTTCGAACCCAAAAACCGAACCCTTTGGAGAATTTTCGCTGGAACACATCCAGTTTTTTGATGCCCCTTCCCTCACCAACCTGATGCACTCTCTGGGGGCAGAGCGATTGGCTTTGGAACTGCTGGATTTACCCATGGTGGCTTCAGGCTCCATATTGGGAATGTTTGAGTGGAGTGGCAAAGTGCCCACCAAACCCACCTACTTTCGTCCGCAAACAGGCACTTTAGTCACCTATATTAAGCAATCTCAGCAGCTATTAGATCTCGCCTTGCAAAGGGTGCCTTCCGGCCCACTCATCATCTACGGAGCTGGCTCGCATACAGCGCGTTTGCTTGCTCACCTCGAAAAAATTCCTGACTGCGCTATCCACAGCATTGTGGACAGCAATCCCAATCTAGCAGGCAAAAAAATGGGGCTCTGGACTGTGCAATCACCGTCAAGCATTCAAGCTGCGCCCAGCGTTCCTGTGCTGGTGTCATCTTTCCGATCGCAAAATGCCATTGCAAACCACTTGAAGACATTTGCAAGCAACCCCCTGGTGCTCATGTACGATTGAATAGCATGAAAACGCAAACCCACATTCTGCTTACAGGCGGAACCGGATTTTTCGGCAAAGCGCTTTTACGTCATTGGGCATTGCAAGAGCTCGCTGGCCAAGAGATGGCGCAGGTCACCTTGCTGTCCCGAAACCCAGATCGCTTTGCTACCCAACACCCGCAACTGGTGCAGCACTCATGGCTGCACATAGTGAAGGGAGACATCTGCGAAGCGAAAACTCTGCCGCGCGACACACACTTCACCCATGTATTACACGCAGCAGCTGACTCTACTGCCGGTCCTCTGCTGTCGCCCCTCGAACGCTTTGAACAAATTGTGGACGGCACCCGCAATGTGTTGAACCTGGCCCTTGCCTGTGGTACACATAGGTTTCTACTTACGAGTTCCGGCGGTGTGTATGGAGTTCAACCGCCCAATTTTTCAGAAATTCCAGAGAGCTGTCACACCTTACCCAATCCACTCGATGCAGCCCAGGCATACAGCATCGGCAAACGCACGGCCGAACACATGTGCGCACTGTATCAAGAGGTACACGGTATGCCCACTATGGTGGCACGCTGCTTCGCTTTTGTCGGACAGGACCTACCACTCAATGTGCACTTTGCAATTGGTAACTTTATTCGAGATGCACTTTGGGCAGACAGTATTCAGGTGAATGGAGACGGCAGCCCTCTCCGCTCTTACCTAGACCAACGCGACTTAGCATATTGGTTGCTCGCCATACTTTACGATGGACAGGCCGGTCACGCCTACAACGTTGGTTCAGACCGAGCCATAACCATTCTGGAACTTGCACATACCGTGCGCGACGTGATTGCTCCAAACAAGCCTGTCAACATCTTGGGGACCATGAATCAAGCTTCGCAGCGTAACCGCTATATACCCTGCATCGACAAAGCTCGTAGAGAACTCGGACTTGACGTGACCATTGACCTAGAAGATGCCATAAAATTTACCGCAAGTGCCCATGTCGACGATAGTGGTGAACTATGAGCCGTTGGTTTGATTCAGTCATCTTCGATCTTGATGGCACCCTGATTGACAGTGCACCAGGCATTTTGCAGGGATTTATAGCTGCCTTTGCAAGCTGCGGCATCACACCACGTCGCCCCTGGAGCATTGCCCTGATCGGCCCACCGCTGCTACAGACCATCGCACAACAATGCGACTCGAAGGACCCTGCGTTGCTAGATAGGCTCGTGGTGGCGTTTAAAGATTATTACGATAGCGAAGGTTTTCGCCTGAGCACACCTTATAGCGGCGTTCACAGACTGCTGAAAAGATTGCGAGACGAAAAGATACGAATCTTCATCG
>CAIYNH010000444.1 GCA_903927495.1 uncultured beta proteobacterium | reverse complement strand
TGTTTGCCATCAATCTGCTCTGGCAGTATGACATCGGCAAAAGCTAACGCACCACCAGCAGAGAAACCAGCCTCAAAAATGGGTTGACTGAGCTTGAGTAACTGCTTGCTGCGTTCAAACGCTCGGTTGAAACCTTCGCTTTGCACGTCAATCAAGGCACCCTGGTTTTGCGGGTCATAAATTTGATGGGCAATGTCGCCGACCTGATAGCCTATTTGAAAGCTGGTTTCAGTTGCCGCTGAATCCTCGCGCAAGTCAGGTCGGTGAATCTCCAGCCACAGGCGTTTGGGGCACTGACGCAAAGCCAGTAGTTTTGATTTTGAGAATGTACGCACGTCGCTTGTCTCCCTGTTTTAGTCTCAGTCTATCGCCCATCCTGCTTGCAGCAATGCGTCAACATCGTCAAACCACAGTTTTTCTCCGCTGGGTTTGCGAAACATGAGAATGCGACTTTGACACAACTCATCCACCTTCACATAGGATAACCCCTGAGTTGGGTGTTTGAAGTGAAGGCAGCCACCGGTGGTGATTGGTGCATCCGCTATGGCTTCGCGGGTTTCACGCTGCAATTCTTTGGACCAATGAGAAGTCGGGGCGGGTAACAATGAGCTGAGTTCTGCTGACATCTTGTCATTGTCATCAACAGTGGGGCGTTTTGTGTCGCATGGTGAACCACCTTGCAAATTGAAGTCATACTGTTGCCAGATTTGCACATCCACAAATATCCGGCCGATGCGCAGGCAGTCTTTGAACGAAAGACGCGGTGACTCAACACCGTAGCCTTCGCTGTAAAGGTCGTTAAAAAGAGAACAGTGAGGCTCAATCAGCAAACCGGCAGGCAGATCTGAAGCATATCTTTCCTGTTCCCATCCGTATAAACTGGACTTGAGGGATTCGGTTCTGGTGGTGAGATAGTTGTCGTCATCTTCTGCAAAATCCGTGTCATCTTCACGCAGCTGGTAATCAATGCGTGCCTCAATTTCATAGTCATACATGGGATCGTCTGGATCAGCGAGTTTGGCTTCCAGCCTGGGCTTGACGTCGTCCACGACTGTCCGAAAATGGCGCACCACACCTCGCAGATGCTGGTTGAGCGCGAGCAGCTGACCCTCTTCAGCCTCTGTCAGTTCGACACCGGGACTTTGAAATTTTCTTAAATCGTCTGAATACACGGTGTCTGCGATAGCTTGCTGCAGGCGACAGCTACTTTGCAGGCTGTGCGCAACGGCGGCGCGTAACTCACCAAGTTCAGTTGGCAACATGTCGCCCGCATGTTTAAGGTTCTTGGCAACATTACGAAGACGCAGGATGTTGTCGCGGCTCCATTTTTGAATCTCTGCAATACTCGTGCGAACTTTGGGTGTCATGGTTGTGGTTCCTGTGGGTTGATTTACTGATTGTTCACATTAGTGCGTCGCACTGTGTCGCATGTCTATGGATACTTGGTACATCGACCAAAACTGCGAGACAACCATGAATTGCATCGACGTTTATTACACCCCCAAGCAGGACTCCTGCCCAGACAGTTCATCACCGAGCCCACGCAAGCCTGAGTGGGTCGTGAAGGAATGGCTGTATCGCAAGCTGCATGTACAGGTGATAGAGCCTATTGCAGCAACGCGAGATCAGATAACTTTGGCGCACCACTCACGTTATGTCGATGGCATTCTGAGTTGTGAATTGATGAACGGGTTTCGTGGTCGGCAAAAAGAGGTGGCCCAATCGCTACCCTGGACGTGCGGTTCATTTTTGTCGGCTGCACGGTCAGCACTGGCAAATGGCCTGGTTGCTTGCTCACCCACGTCAGGGTTTCATCATGCTGGTTTCAAAACCGCCTATGGCTACTGCACTTTCAATGGATTGATGGTGGCGGCCCTCAATTTGCACGCTGAAGGCAAAGTGCGGCGGGTTGGAATTTTGGACTGCGACCAGCACTATGGTGATGGCACAGCAGAAATCATCGCGGCAAAACAGCTCGACTGGATCCGACATGTTTCAAAGGAACGGTGTGATCCGGACGATGCCGAACCATTTTTGGACCAGTTGCCGCAGGTAATGCGGGGCTTTTCTGATTGTGATTTGCTGATGTACCAAGCGGGTGCTGACCCGCATGTGGAAGATCCGCTGGGTGGTTTTCTCACTACCGAAC
>CAIYNH010000443.1 GCA_903927495.1 uncultured beta proteobacterium | reverse complement strand
AGTTTGCCATGTCCAGCCATGAACAATCCGGCCTGCTGTGCCAGATAGAGTGGGCGGTGCGATTTGGCAATCCCCTTTTCATGCAACACAAAGGCCATGCCAACTGGAAGGGCGGGGTATTCATGCATGGGGCCAGCCAGCAACGCTCGTGTTTGCTCCAGCGCTTGTGTCAAAGTTTCCCTCAGTGCTAGAGTAACTGGCACCACTTCTTTGGCTCCGCCTCCAGAGCCTTCGTACCCGTGCAGGTCTCCTGCAACATTGGGTACATGAAGAAATGGGTTGTCCCTGCGTGCGCCACGGTCGTTGTTAGGCGTGCTGCTTCCTCTGTCTGTTGCCACTTTCTTCTCCCAAGTCGTTCAAAATGGTGGTGATTTTTCTTGTGGACGCCCCATAAAGTGCAGCAAGCACTCGCAGGCTGAACCGTTCGGGCTGCCAATTGCGCAGCCAGCAAACTTCTTGTTCTTGAGTACTCAACCGTATTCCTCGGCTTAAAGCGAGTGTAAGTCCCAGCCGTCGGTACAGCGCGGGCGGTTCTACGACGCGTTGACCAGCCAGTATGGCCGCGCGCTTTGCATCAATACACGTCAGCTCCACCAGTGCTCCAGTGGCCCCCTGAGAGCATCTCGCAAGGTCGGTCCAATCCAGGTCGTCAGGGGCAAATTCACCCAGCCAGTGCTGCCACAGCGCAGTCAGTTGGTTTTCATTAGGAAGGGGCACAGGCAGTTGAAACGCAAAGCGTCGTCCAATCGCAGGATCCAGCAGCTGCTCGTGGTTGGTAGCTGCCACCAGTATGGTGTTGTCGGGCAGCGCGTCGATGTTTTGCAGCAGCGCTATCACCACGCGCTGCAACTCACCCACGTCGCGTTCGTTGCCGCGGGCGCCAGCCAGGGCGTCGAATTCGTCCAAAAAAAGTACGCAGGGCGTTTGAGTCGCGTACTCAAACACGCGACGCAAATTGCGGCTGGTTTGCCCCAGCAGGCTGCTTACCAGTGTGTCGCAACGCACCGTCAGCAAAGGCAGATGCAGTTGCGCAGCTATCCAGCGTGCAGTAAGTGTCTTGCCGGTACCGGGCGGGCCGTAAATCAGCATGCGGCTGGGTAGCGCTGCACCTGCATGCGCCAGTACATCGTGGTGCTCCACAGACTGCACAAACTCATCCAACCGTGTTTGTATGGCACTGGGCAGTACCAGCTGAATGTCCTGGGCTTGTGGACGGCTCACATCTACGGTGTGCAGGCGGCTTTCCTGATCGGTGGGCAAGTTACCAAGGGATACGCCGTTTGACGAATCTTGAGCAGATGCCGTGGCTAGGGGAGTACGGGTTAGGCGTTCGCGCAACATGCGCGCTTGGCGCTGCCCCCCCTCGGACTCCAGTTTGTCCGCCAGCAGGCTTGCGTAGTTCAAGGCCATACTCGAGTTGGACTTGAGTGCGCCTTCCAAGATCTTAAGGACTTCGGAGAAGTGTTCCACGAATTGTTTCGAAAATGCTGTTTGGCGTTTCAGTTTACACCATCGATGTAACGAAATTTGCCAAATTCGTTTCATTTTTCCGGTTATCTGTTCCAGAGGCAAGCTTTGTAGTGTGTGGGCTGAGACCAGCAGCGATGTAGGGGGACGCTGGCAATGGCGACCGATCGGTCACTCAGCCCTCGGTCACCAGGATGTGCGCCGGCGTCAGCCATGCAGCGCAATTGATTCTCCTGTCAGCGCGCCTGTCGTGCATGCTTGTGTCGCCTGTCGCGCCACCTGTCACGCCAGAACTTGCGCCCTGTCGGTATTGAGATCATGCAAAGCATCAGCTCAGAAATCGATTCAATTCTTCGCGAAGAAATAGAACTCGCCCAAAAGGATGACCCTGCTCTGATCGTGAGGTCTTCTTTCGAGGTCATAGAAGATTTTTTGAGTCAGGGCATGTCGCTGGAACGAATTGCTTCTGCGCTTCAAAAACATGACATCAAAATCACCAAAGGGCACCTTGTCCGGCACCTCGGCATCTTGCGCGAAGAACGTGGGCTGAAGCCATTAAAAAGAGGCAGAAAACCCAAATCTTTGGACGCATCAACACTGACTCCATCAGCAACTTGCAGTCTTGCACTTGAAAGTATGCCCAGAAAAAATTGAGCTAGAAAAAATAGGTTCAATCTGCCAACCTGTCGAAAACCATATATGGATTGGGCAGAGGATAACGGTCT
>CAIYNH010000442.1 GCA_903927495.1 uncultured beta proteobacterium | reverse complement strand
GGCACCACGTCTGACAACTCCGAAAAATCATTCCAATCAATCACCATACCGGCTGCACGCGCTACTGCCACCCAGTGAATCAGATGGTTGGTCGAACCGCCTGTGGCCAGCAATGCGACCATTGCGTTGACGATGCTGCGCTCATCAATCACCCGCCCGATCGAAGGGCATTTGAAGTCCGGGTTGCCCAGCACCGTGCGCAGAGCTTCGCGTGTGAGTTCATCGCGCACCGCATCACCTGGGTTGATGAATGCCGTGCCTGGCACCTACAGGCCCATGGCTTCAAGCAACATCTGATTGCTGTTGGCGGTGCCGTAAAAGGTGCAAGTGCCAGCACCGTGGTAAGTGGCAGATTCAGCCGCCAGCAGTTCGGTGCGACTCACCAAACCCTGGGCCGCGCGCTCGCGAACTTTCGATTTTTCGCCGTTTGACATACCCGTGCTCATGGGGCCCGCCGGTACAAACACGGTTGGCAGGTGACCAAACTGCAGTGCGCCGATCAGCAAGCCCGGCACAATCTTGTCGCACACCCCCAGCATCAGTGCACCTGCAAACACATCATGGCTAAGCGCCACAGCGGTGGCCATGGCAATCACATCGCGTGAAAACAGGCTCAGGTCCATGCCTGGCGTGCCCTGTGTGACACCGTCACACATCGCTGGCACACCGCCTGCCACTTGCGCGGTAGCCCCCAGTCGACGGGCTTCGGTTTTGAGCAAATCAGGATAATGCTCAAACGGCGCATGCGCCGACAACATGTCATTAAACGCTGTGACGATGCCAATGTTGGGTGCACGCTGCGCGACCACCCGCAGTTTGTCGTTGACCGGCAAGGCTGCAAACGCGTGCGCAACATTGGCACAGCCCAGCCGCTGGGCACCAGGCTGGCGTTGCAAGGCGACCTCAAGCTGAGCCAGATAAGCGCTGCGCATGGGTTGGCTACGGTTAACAATGCGTTGGGTGACGGTTGCAACAGTGTCGTGAAGTTTCATGGTTTCAATAAAAGTTGGTAACTAAATTACAGCCGCAATGTTACCCGGTAAATTGATCCCACCCAGACCCAGAAGTTATTCCATTTCTAAATCATTCGTGTCTAGGCATCGAGCCGCAGACATTGCGACAGCAAGACAAGGCGCTCTAACATCGACAAGGATGATTTAGAAGTGGAATTACCATGCAGTTTCAAAAACACCCACCAAACCAAGCCTGTGCCGCACTTTATTTCGCGAGACTCAGAGCACTTTACTGGACCCACCATGCACGCAAAAGACCATTGGGAAAACGTTTATGCCAGCAAACAAAGCAACAATGTCAGTTGGTTTCAGGTGCATGCCGAACAGTCCATGCGCCTGATTCGTGGGACCGGACTGGCGTGCAGTGGCGAAATCATTGAAGTTGGCGGGGGTGCATCCACCCTCGTCGACGACCTCTTGCAGAACCACTACAGCGCACTCACGGTGCTTGACCTGTCGGCCTCTGCGCTAAGTGCCGCCAGGTTACGACTCGGAGCCCTGGCCAGTCGGGTACGCTGGATCGAGGGTGACATTACCAAAATTTCATTGCCACTGCAGGCATTAGATATTTGACACGATCGGGCAGTGTTTCACTTTCTGACCAGCAAGGAAGATCGTCAAGCCTATGTTGACTGTGTTCTGAGAGCGGTCAAGCCCGGGGGCCACATCATTGTCGCCACGTTTGCCGAAGACGGCCCGTTGCAGTGCAGTGGTCTGCCCGTCATGCGCTACGCACCCGATGGCTTGCACGCCGAATTTGGTTCCCCCTTTGTCTTGATGGCGCATGAACAGGAAGCGCACCACACGCCCTTTGGCACTGTGCAAAAATTCATTTACTGCTACTGCAGAAAGCTTTGATTTAAACGCCATGACACCTTGCCTATACTGGAGCCATGAGCAACATTGCAGATTTACGAAAAAGCTACGAACGCGCCGAACTCGACGAGGATGCCTCACACGCTGACCCACTCAAGCAATTTGAGCAGTGGTTGAACGAAGCCATTGCCGCGCAAGTGCCCGAACCCAACGCCATGACGCTGGCCACCGTGGCAAGCGACCTGCGCCCGAGCACGCGGGTTGTGCTGATCAAGGGATTTGATGCGCGCGGCATCGTCTGGTACACCAATTACCACAGCCGCAAAGGGCAGGAACTGGCGGGCAACCCGTTTGCCGCGCTGCAATTTCACTGGGTTGAACTTGAGCGTGTGGTACGCATTGAGGGTGTAGTGGAGAAAGTCAGCGAGGCCGAGAGCGATGAATACTTTCACAGTCGGCCGCTCGATTCACGCCTGGGTGCCTGGGCCAGTCCGCAAAGCGAGGTGATCTCGGGCCGGGCTTTGCTGGTGGCCAACGCGGCACGCTACGGAGCCCGGTATTTATTGAACCCGCCACGGCCACCGCACTGGGGTGGCTATCGGCTTCAACCTGACAACTGGCAGTTTTGGCAGGGCCGTAAAAGCCGCTTGCATGACCGTTTACGATATTCCCTGCAGAACCCGTCAGATAAGCGTGAGGCACTATGGATTCGTGAGCGACTGGCACCCTGATGGTGATTCCAATCAAGCACCAAACTGGCGGATTTCACTGACCGAATCCTGCACCTGATACCAACCATTGACAGCAGCAACCAAGGGTAGTGCAGCACCAGCACGAACAAAGAGTGTCAAAGTCTGCACTGGCCAGCTACGAGATGCAGCACACCAGCATCAAAGCGCTGACCGGTAAATACCGATTAACATGTGTCAATTACGCGGGTCTAAAAGTTTTCATGGCGTTACAGGCGCAGGCCGTCTTTGTCAAAACAGTGGAGATGTTCAGGCGGCAGCGCTAGGTGAACCATGTCAATACCGCGCACCTGCTTCTGGCCTGAGCCGACCATCTCGAACGGTATGTCTGGCCCGACCGTGCCATGCAACAGGCTGGTTGACCCCAATTGTTCAACCTGTGAGACCGTCATGCTGAGCAAGCCATTGCTGTCAATCTGCACATGCTCGGGCCGTAACCGCCGGCAAAATTACGCCCCACAGACTGTTCAGCAGCCCAACACTGTTGATGACAAGAAAGACCGTGACCAAAATGATGGTTGGTGGAATCATCAGCGTGGCAATGATCAGCATGAACACCGCTTTTTGGCCCCTGAACTGGTACTTGAACAAGGCAAATGCTGCCATTGAATTGATCAGCAGCGTCAGCAAGGTGGCCACCACCGTGATGAAAATGCTGTTCCACAAGTAGCCGCCAAAGTTGAACTTGCCAAACAAGTCGGTGCAGTTGTTGCTGGCAAAATTGAGTTCGTTGACGGGCTTTCTGTCCCTGATATTGACCTGAATTTGAGCCTCGGGCTTGGCTGGGTCAAGCATGGTGGCCATGATGTCGATGCGCCGCACCTGCGCCATCTCACGCAGCGTGCCTTGCTTGTCGTTGGTCATAAATAACGGCAAAGGTTTCTCGAACCCCGGAATCTGAACAGTCTTTTGGCTGCAGGGGAGAAAGCTGGGGGGGGACTGACTGATGGCACTTTCCGTCTTTAGCGATGACATCAGCAACCACAAGATAGGCGCAAACATGGTGAACAAACCCACCCACAAATAGAAATAACTCAACCAGTCGGTCCAGTCCAGACGCTGGCACCCACGCGTTCGGGTCAAAAATTTGATCATGCCAGCGTTTTCATTTGGCCCTTTGTCCGGCCTCATGGACACGCGTCAGCCGGAGTTGAACAAAGGTCAGCGCCATCAAGCCAATGGCCAGCACCAGGGACGCTGCAGCCGCTAAACCAGACAGATGAATTTGCTCTGCAAAGCCCGCCTGGCAATTGAACTGAACTATGAATGTTGTAGCAGAACAGGGACCGCCGCCGGTCAGCACAAAGACTTCGTCAAAGATTTGCACAGCACGAATCATGGCCAGAACCAGCACCACAATCAGGTTGGGCATTAACCTGAAGTTCCTCCCCCAAAAACCCGAGTTTCTCCAATGAAACCCGTATTGAATTGGGTTCCGCGTTCTGTCTACGGTTTGATTTGGTTGATCAAGTCGAGGGCGCGTTTTTGGGTGTGGTTGGGCGTTGTGATGATCTCGAAAGTGGGGGCATCCACCGCACCACCTGGGGTGCGGCAGGTGTTTCGCACAATGCTTTGAAGCTGCGCCATCAAAGTTTGGAAGCTATGCACCGCAGAGCCGTCATCGAGGGTTCGACTGAGCACCTTCTTCATCGCAGCATCTGAACGCG
>CAIYNH010000441.1 GCA_903927495.1 uncultured beta proteobacterium | reverse complement strand
TTTGCGAAGAATTTCGATGAAATCTTGTTTTGTGATTCATTGAATAACTGTTTAACCGCTAACTTTCGCTTTGGCGGGGGTTGTGCAGACCATCCCTAGGGCTGTTCAAGGTCGCATCAACACGCTTGCCAAATGGGCACATCAAAGATAAATATATTGCGTGTTTGACTTGCATCATTAGTCATAGATTTCCGGCTGCCATTTGTGGAGAAGTTGAGCTTTTCAGTCTGACTCGACTTCCAACTAAACACCACACTTCTGTACAGTTTCGCAACCGCCCCTATGGGTCATGGAGTGGCTCTCAAAAAACAGTACGCGCGATTGCCAGCCCGTCAGGTCTCCGGCACGGTTGGCATGCCGACACGGTTCAGGCGAATGCGCACCAGATCGGCGCGCTGGTCCACGGCGATGTCACTCCGATCGGTCAGGCCAATGCACGTGCGGGGTTGAAGCCTACGGTGAGTTAATATACAAACCACAATAGTTGCTGTGGCTTTACGTCAACACTTTATCCAAAGAGTCGGCCATGACGCACCACTTTTTAGAACGTAGCAATGCTTAGCCCAAGGATTTTTCAGGTCGTTAAAAAGCCAGATGTCGCTGTTGTCGGCATCCTGTTCACAATAGTGGCGATCCTGGCTGGGGCCAAGTCAGTGCATTACCTGTTTTTCCACACGATGGCGGAACTATTCGCCATCGTTGTCAGCCTCTCAATATTCATATTGACATGGACCAGCAATCGCTATCTCACCAACGGCTATTTGATCGTTCTCGGCGGAGCCTACGGTGCTATCGGGGTTGTCGACATCTTTCATACACTGACATTCAAGGGAATGAATCTTTTCCCAGGCGTCTCTACTAACTACCCCACCCAGTTTTGGCTGACGGCCCGTTACCTTGAAGCCGCTGCCTTGTTGTGTGCGCCGCTGTTCATCAGCAAGAAACCTAATTTCTTTTCGATCAGCGCAGGCTTTGCAGCCATCGCTGCCGGTACATGTGTTGCCGTCATGTATCAATGGTTCCCAGATACCTTCATTGATGGCGTAGGCCTGACCCCATTCAAGGTGTATAGCGAGTACGTCATCATCGCCATGTTGATGGTGGGTTTTATCCTGCTCTACCGTCGCAAACACCACTTTGAGCCGAAGACATTTTTCCTGCTGGTCACTTCGCTGTGGTTGGCTGTGGCAATGGAATTCTGCTTTACGCGTTATGCGGGCTTTTACGATTTCACTAACGAGCTCGGTCATTACTTCCGCTTCCTTTCTGTTGCCCTGGCCTTCATTGCCATCGTTCTCTCAGGGGTCCGCCAGCCATTGGAGTTAATTTTTAGAGAACTGGACGAACATCAGCGCAAGTTGGACGTAGCGAATGAGAATTTAACGCGTAGCGAAACAAACCTCAAGAAGCAGATCAATCTGCTTTCAACGCTTCTCAAGAACCTCCCCATTGGGGTCTTTATGGTGGAGGCTCCATCCGGGAAACCGCTGGTTGTAAACGATACGGCGACGCGGCTTCTTGGGCGCGGCATCCTGCCGGATGCGACCAAACAGAATCTAGCCGAGGTCTACCAAACATACAAGGCGGGAAGCCGCGACCCGTATCCTCCGGAAGAAATGCCCATCGTCTTGGGGATGAGCGGTGTCACATCGCATGTGGATGACTTGGTGGTAGAGAAACCCGATGGCACAAAGTCACTATTGGAGATATTTGGTTCCCCAGTAAAAGATGACCAAGGCAGGGTATGGGCAAGCCTTGTGAATTTCGCTGACATCACTCAGCGCAAGCAAGCTGAACTGGAGTTGGCACGCAGCAAAAACCGCTACCAGGGCATTCTTCACAACATGATGGACGCCTATTGGCGCGTTGATGCTAACGGCAGGATAGTAGAAGCCAACCAGGCGATTTGCCAAATGCATGGTTATTCGAAGGAGGAACTACTGCAGATGTCAATTTCCGATTTTGAGTTGATCGAGTCAGCAGAAGATACGCACAAGCATCTCGAGGCAATCATGCGCGAAGGGCACGATGCTTTTGAAAGCCAGCATCGCTGTCGGGACGGCGGAATTATCGATGTCGAGATCAGCGCCAGTCTGGCGTTTGACGCGCCGGGCAATATCGACGCTTTCCACCGCAACATCACCGAACGCAAGAGGATGGAGAATCAGATACGTGAGATGGCGTTTCACGATTCACTGACCAAACTGCCTAACCGGCGCCTGCTCAATGACCGCCTGACTCAGGCCATGGCAGCCAGCAAGCGCAGTGGTTTCTATGGTGCGCTGATATTCCTGGACCTGGACAAATTCAAGCCAGTCAATGACAACCATGGGCATGAAGTCGGCGACTTGCTGCTGATTGAGGCCGCAGATCGCTTGAAGGCTTGCGTGCGCGAGATGGACACGGTTGCTCGATTCGGCGGCGATGAATTTGTGGTGATGATCAGTGAACTGGTTGCCGATAAAGACGACTCAACTGCACAAGCCAGAAACGTGGCAGAAAAAATCCGCATGGCCTTGTCGGAGCCTTATTGCCTGACGATCAAGCACGATGGGAAGGCCGACACCACCGTCACCCATGGTTGCACCGCTAGTATCGGCGTGGCCCTATTCGTCAATCAGGTGGCAAGTCCCGATGAGGTTCTTAAGTGGGCTGATAAAGCGATGTATCAAGCCAAGGATTCTGGGCGCAATACGTTCCGTATTTATGGGGAAGAGTTGCCCGAAACTTTCGTAAACAGTGCAAGCGCCGCTATTGATTGCGTAGCAGGAAAAAGCCATGATGAAGTTTAAGGGTTTTCTTTCAGGTGTGTTGCTGCTACTTGCTGCCTCGGCGTGGGCACAAAGCCTGGTTCCAGCAATTCCACCGGGACCCCCGGCGGAACCCGGAAAGCGTGTTGTATTCATCGCCTCCGACTTCAAGAATGGGGGCGTGATGGGTGTTTATCGGGGTTTTGAGGAGGCTGCACAGAAGCTGGGATGGCAGATCCAGCTTGAAGATGGACGCAGCCAGAAGGTAGCGCAGGCGACATTGCTGACGCAGGTGCTTGCCGCTCGTCCCCACGGCATTGTTTTTGGCGGCTTCGAGCCAAACGGCTTCACCGACCAGGTGGCGCTTGCCAAACATAGCAAGATTGTCCTGCTGGGTTGGCACGCAGCCAAGGAACCCGGCGCAACCAACGAGCTGTTCGTCAATGTCTCGACCCGTCCCGTCGATGTGGCCAAAATTGCCGCCGACTTTGTGATCAAGGATGCCATCGCCAACAGGCGGCAGGTTGGCGTAGTGATCTTTAACGACAACCAATACGCTGTGGCCAACGTCAAAACCGAGGCGATGAAGCAGACCATTCAGGCATGCCAAGGTTACAAGGGCTGCAAGCTGTTGGCGGTCGAGAACGTACTCATTTCGGATGCTGCTGCCGCGATGCCTGTCGTAGTTCACAACTTGATCGCTGCCCATGGGGCGGCGTGGACCTACAGCCTAGCCATCAACGACGTGTATTTTGATGAGATTAATTATCCATTGCTGCTGGCCAAACGCGGTGACATTCTTAACGTGTCGGCCGGCGACGGCTCGATCAAGGCGCTGAGTCGCATTGGTGCGGGCGTGTCCCAACAGGTGGCGACCGTGGCAGAGCCCCTAAAAATGCATGGTTATCAGCTCGCCGATGAACTAAACCGCGCGTTGGCTGGAAGCGCACCGAGCGGCTTTCAATCCCAACCCATTCTCGTCACCGCTGAGTTGCTCAAAGCCACTGGTAGCCGGGGAATTGAGTCTGCCTTGGGTTTTGAAGCGGCATATTCAGCAATCTGGTCCAGAAAATAGCAATGCGTTTTTTCCGCCATTCGGTTCTCGCATTCAGAGTCCTGCTATGGGTACTTCTGGCCAGTTTGGCGGTCTTTGCCCTGGCCAGTGCATTTGGCATTGCGTATGAACGAGAGAAAGCTCTGAACCATGCCCATGTCACCGCCCAGGAGGCAGCTGAACAAAGCCTCTATGCCATTTCCAATTCACTCTGGCAGTACGACGTTGTTGCGCTCAATGCGCTACTTACTGGCATGGTGGCATCCCGGGTGGTAGTTCGGGCCGAGGTGCTCGGGCTTGACAAAGTGGTAGGCGATGTAAGTCTGCCGGGTTTCACCGGCGCGGTTGACCGTGTGTGGAGTCTGCCGGTTATGGCGCAGGACCAAAAGACGGTCATTGGGACGCTGCGTATCTCCGAATCGTATGCTGAGGCCAATGCCGAGGTTGCGGGCACTTTGAGAACACTGGTGCTGACCGACTTGGCCAAGATCATTGGTTTGGCCTTGGTGTTGTTCGCCATCGTCTATGGAAAAATTGCGAGGCATCTGCGTCAACTGGCACGCGATGTGACCCGCCTTGGACATGCTGATGACGCACCGAAGCTGTCAGTAGCCAGAAAAGGGGGCAGCACCTACCGCGACGAAATCGACATCCTGGTCGAAGCCATCAACCGCTTTGTGACCGAGCGAAGTGAGGAAATGCGCCGCCGTTCTGCCGCAGAAGAAGAAAGACGGCTTGCCATACTTGCGCTTGCGCAGAGTGAGGAGAACTTGGCGATCACGCTGCACTCGATTGGCGACGCGGTCATCGCCACCGACGAAGCCGGCCTGGTTACTCGCATGAACCCTTCCGCCGAGCGCCTGACGGCCTGGCCGCTCGCCGAAGCACTGGGCCGACCCTTGACCGAGGTGTTTCGCATCATTTGCGCACAGACCCGTCTGCCCTCGGTCAATCCGGTGCAACTGGTGATGGAGCACGGCAAGGTGGTGGGCCTGTCCAACCACACCGCGCTGCTGGCTCGTGATGGCCGCGAGTACCAGATTGCCGACAGCGCCGCGCCGATTCGCAATGCGGCTGATCAAGTGGTCGGAGTCGTGCTGGTGTTTAGTGATGTCAGCGAAAAATATCT
>CAIYNH010000440.1 GCA_903927495.1 uncultured beta proteobacterium | reverse complement strand
GAGCGCACCACGGACTTTATCTTTGCTGCTTTTTCCGAGGAATTTGGGCTGGCTGGTAACTTGTTGCTGATTGCCGTGTTTATATTTTTGGTGGTGCGCGCTTTGGTCATTGCGCTGGATGCCCCTACGGTTTTCACCCGACTGCTGGGTGGTGCTGTGGCGATGACTTTTTTCTGTTACGCCTTTGTCAACATGGGCATGGTTAGCGGCATTTTGCCGGTGGTGGGCGTGCCGCTCCCGTTCATCAGCTATGGTGGAACCGCCATGGTGACGCTGGGTTTGGGCTTGGGTATTTTGATGTCGATTGCCAAGTCCAAACGACTGGTGCAGTCGTAAATCGTCTGCTGGCTGTCGGGAAATCGCACTTTCCTTCCCCTGCCGGGCGGTCGGGGTTGGGCTTCTGTGCACAGGGCGTTGTTCCTGCGCAGGTGTGATCGCACCCCGTCACAAGCCCGTAGAGCCGCAGCCAGCCTGCGCAAGCCCTAGAATCGCGCGATGATTTCACGCCAACCCACTATCGAACGCTTAGGCATTGCCAAGTCCTTGTTGCTTACTCCCTTTGGGCTCGATGAGTCTCATTTGTCGCGCGCCCTGGCCGAGATCAAGGCGCACAAGGTCGATGAAGCTGACCTGTATTTTCAATACACCCGCAGTGAAGGCTGGAGTCTGGAAGAAGGCATTGTCAAAACCGGCTCCTTTAGCATTGACCAGGGCGTGGGCGTGCGGGCGGTAAGCGGTGAGAAAACGGCGTTTGCCTATTCCGACGATATTTCTGAGGCATCGCTCCTTGATGCCGCCCGTACGGTGAGGTCAATATCGGCTGTAGCACATACTGGACGAGCGAAAGTAGCTACTAAAAAGATAGCAATGTCGCGAAGGTTGTATGAGGGATTTGATCCCATTGCGACGCTCGACAGCACCGCCAAAGTCAAGTTGCTGGAAAAAGTGGAGCAACTTGCAAGAGCCAAAGACCCACGCGTTGCACAGGTCATGGCCAGTTTGGCCGCCGAGTACGACGTGGTGCTGGTGGCGCGCGCTGATGGCACCCTGGCCGCTGACGTGCGCCCCTTGGTGCGCTTGAGTGTGACGGTTTTTGCCGAGCAGAAAGGTCGCCGTGAGATGGGTTCTGCTGGAGGTGGCGGGCGTTTTGGTTTTGCTTATTTTGACGACGCACTGATTGGCAAATATGTCGATGAGGCAGTGCACGCTGCACTGACCAATCTGGAGGCGCGTGCTGCGCCGGCGGGTGAAATGACCGTGGTGCTGGGCTCTGGCTGGCCAGGTATTTTGTTGCATGAGGCAATTGGCCACGGACTTGAAGGCGATTTTAACCGCAAGGGCTCGAGTGCTTTCAGTGGTCGAATTGGACAACGCGTTGCCGCCAAAGGAGTGACCGTGCTCGACGATGGCACCATTGCGCAGCGGCGTGGATCGCTGAATGTCGATGACGAAGGTAACCCGAGTCAGCGCAATGTGCTGATTGAAGACGGCATTCTCAAGGGCTACATCCAGGATGCCATGAATGCTCGGCTTACCGGTGTCAAGCCGACCGGCAATGGTCGGCGTGAGAGCTATGCCAATGTTCCGATACCGCGCATGACAAATACCTACATGTTGGGCGGGGACAAGGCCCCTGAAGAAATTGTGGCGAGCATTAAAAAGGGTTTGTATGCGACCAATTTTGGCGGTGGTCAGGTTGATATCACCTCGGGTAAGTTTGTGTTTTCGGCGAGCGAGGCCTATTGGGTTGAAAACGGCAAGATCCTGTACCCGGTCAAAGGTGCCACCCTGGTCGGCAGCGGGCCGGAATGCTTGAAAAGGGTCAGCATGATTGGCAATGACATGAAGCTCGATAGTGGTGTCGGTACTTGCGGCAAGGAAGGTCAGAGCGTGCCGGTGGGG
>CAIYNH010000439.1 GCA_903927495.1 uncultured beta proteobacterium | reverse complement strand
CGCCGAAGTTACCGAGCAAATGGCAAAAAGTGTCGGCAGCGCCATGAGGGAGGAGCACGGCGGGAAGAGCGCGCCGATGGTTTTGGCGCCGGGTGGTGAAAAGGGTTGGCTTGGGCATGGTGCTTGGGCTGCGCGTTTAGTTGGCTGCAGCGGCCTGCTGGGTAGCTGGCTGCTGCGTTGCCACCTGGCCAAAGCCGGGGATGAAGATCGTGGGAAATTCAACCTTTACTTGTGCAGGGATGCCGCGAGTGCGCCAGTTCTGGACGCGCTGAACGCCGCCGTCCTTGTCGTAGCCCAGGCGTTCGGCAAGGGCCGCCGGGCCCCCAAGTTTTTCAATCAGTTCTGCATCGCTCATGGTGCATATTAAACACCATGTTTATAGAACTGTCAAACATTTCGTTTAATCAGTCTGAAATTGATTTGCCAGAATGCGCCATGACATCAAAAAAACGTCACGAATCGCTGGAAAGATTGCTGTCAATAGCTGCGCAGCGCGGCATTGTTGGTCCGTCTGCCCTTGCGTCCGCGATGGGCCATTCGGAGCAGGTGATTACCAACTGGGGCCGGCGTGGGGTTTCGAAAGCTGGCGCAATGAAGGCAGAGGAAAAATTCGGATGTTCTGCTGTGCAGATAATGAAGGGCGACGACGCGCCCATAATGGCGCTGCCCGGTTCGCGATCAACATCGGTGAGCTCGCTTCTCTCGTCGCTATCTGCCAATGCAATTACGCTTGGATTGGCGTTTGATAAGGTGCCCGATGAAATTCAGGATCGTCTGCACACGGTTCTGACGGACTATATCGCGCAAGCAAAACGCGACTTCTTGCTGCATGGTAAGCATCCAGAATTTCATCAGCCAGGTATACCTGTCGGCGTATCCCAAATTCCAGCAGCTTCAAACAATGCGCCATCGACGCCAGCCGGTTCTCGGGGCTCACAATCCAAAAGCCGTAGCCGGTAACGCAAATATCCTCAGTGATTGACGCCTGATAGGGCCAGCACATCGTGGCTCTGTCGTAGCGCAGCAGCACAACGTCGGTGCCGCAGAAGGCCACCACTTTAGGCGCCAGCGCCTTCATCACTGCATTGGTGATTATTCCGGTGTATTCGACTTGAACCAAACCGTTTTCACGGTAGCACTTTGCTTGCCCTATCGTATGCCTGAATATGACAGGGGGCATGTTTACCAGGGGCATGACTGACTGACTGACTGACTGACTGACTGAGCAAGTAGCGTGCCTGATTTCATGCTGTTTTATCCTTGGTTGCGAGCAAATTCTATTCAATTCTGCAAGCGTATGACATCCCCCAAATGGGGGATGCGCTTCGCATATTTGCCAATCAATGCCGAAACTGCCAGCAAGTGCCAAGAAACTGCCTACCTACGTATGCACGTAGGTATTTTTATTTTTGCAACATACTAAACATTTTGTTTGACAGTTGAGTAAACGTGATGTTTAATCCACTCTAACCCCGCAATTCAGCGGGCACAAGGAGTGAAGATGAAGCGCTTTGAAATTGAAGGATGGTG
>CAIYNH010000438.1 GCA_903927495.1 uncultured beta proteobacterium | reverse complement strand
TCACTGCGGCTGTGGCGGTTGCGGATAGAGAAATATAAAGTTCAATTTTGGCGACGCAACGCACGGCGCTGCCAACATCACCAGCCTATTTCAATTAACCCAGCAACTCTGCCAACCGCAGCAAGGTTTGTCGTACCGTTGCAGCCCGTACCTGGGCCCGGTCACCGTCAAAACAGCACATCTCGGAGATCACCTGGCCGGGTAAAGCAAAACCGAACCAGACCGTGCCTACTGGTTTGGCAACGCTGCCGCCCGTGGGCCCGGCCACACCGGTCACGGCCACTGCCACTTGGGCGCGTGAATGTGCCAGCGCACCTTGCGCCATGGCGCGTACCACCTCTTGACTGACGGCTCCGTGCGCTTCAATCAGCGTAGCATCCACGCCCAGCATCTCGGTTTTTGCCTCATTGCTGTAGGTGACAAAGCCTCTTTCAAACCAGGCACTGGAACCTGCCAGATCGGTGCAAGTGGCAGCAATCAGACCGCCAGTGCAGCTTTCAGCAGTTGCCAGCAGCCAATATTTTTTCAGAAGCAAATTGGCTAGTAGAGCACATGCAGCTTGCGTAGAGCACTCTGAAAGTAATAGTGAATCGGGGGCCTGAAGCATTACCAGGCGCGCCATGATGCGATGACCAGCAGGGTGCAAAAGGCGGCCACCAAGTCGTCCAGCATGATGCCCCAACCAGCCTTGCGCCAAGCGGCAGGATCGGTGTTCGGGTCAACACTGTGAAACAACTGGTCAGCCCACCGGACAGGTCCAGGTTTGACCGCATCAAAAAACCGGAACAAAGCAAAAGCTGTCAGTTGTCCCCAGAAACCAGTTGGGCAAACCAGCCACAGTACCAGCCAAAAGGCGGCAATTTCGTCCCACACGATGCTGCCCGGATCGAGCACGCGCATATTCTTTGCCGTCACGGTGCTGGCCCACCAGCCCAGCGGGATGGAGGCGGCGATCAGCATGCCCCACTGGATTTCTGTCAACCAGGGTTGCATGATAAAAAACATGCCCCAGGCCCACAGCGTGCCGGCAGTGCCAGGTGCTTTGGGACTCAGGCCAGCCCCAAAGCCCATTGCCACAAAGTGGGCCGGATGCGCCAGCATGAAACTGCTGCTGGGCGCAACCGGCGCTAGCAACTCTGCAGTTGGGTCAACTTCGCGGTAGTCAATGTCTTGCGCGGGAGCAGTATCAATTTTCATGGTCTGATGATCCAGCGCTCTTCAAGCAAAGTGGTCGAAGGAGGCGTAGCGGTTGGGCAGGCTGTGGCTAAGCGAGTCAAGCAACTGCAGTCCGGGTTTGGCATTGATCTGGCCGATACGTTTAACCGGGGTCTGGCTGAGTTGGCTGGCCGCCAGCACGGCCTCGTGCTGACTGGGTGCAGCAGTAAATATAAGTTCGTAATCGTCACCCCCAGCCAGCGCCCATGCGCGCCATTGTTCGATTGAAATGTCATTGAAAAATGTGCTTCTATAGCTCATGTAATAAGCGTGAGCTGCTATCAAACCAATAGTAGAATCGACCTCCACCGTGGCCCCAACTGCTGAGCATTCCAGGATGTGACCGAGGTCGCCCAGCAGGCCGTCGCTGACATCAATGGCGGCAGAAGCGATGCCCCGCAGTGCCAGGCCCAAGGCAACCCGAGGGGTCGGGGTTTCCAGGCGCAGGCGGGCTGCGCTCAGCACCGGCTCTGGCACCTTGAGTCGGCCCAGCAACACATCAAGTGCTAGCCGGGCATCACCTAGGGTGCCGCTGACATACAGGTCATCGCCAGCCTGCGCGCCACTGCGCAGCAAGGCTTGCGATCGGCCGTGGTGAAGCGGCACTTCACCAAAGACGGTGATGCAGATATTGAGCGGACCGGCCGTGGTGTCGCCGCCGATCAGCTCGCAGCCATGGGCATCGGCCAGTGCCAGTAAACCTTGTGAGAATCCGGCTAGCCAGGCTTCATCAGCTTGCGGTAGCGCCAGCGCCAGCGTAAAAGCCAGTGGCTTGGCCCCGCAGGCAGCCAGGTCGCTGAGGTTCACGGCCAGCGCCTTGTGGCCCAGGGTGCGCGGATCGACATCCGAAAAGAAGTGCCGCCCCTGTACCAGCATGTCACTGGATATGGCCAGTTGCATGCCGGGTGCTGGCCGCAGCAGCGCACAGTCATCGCCAATGCCTACGTCGGCCCGGCGTGCCGGACGCTTGAAGTACCGTGCAATCAGGTCGAATTCACCCATGCATAACCTTGGTCGGCTATTTGGCGGCTTGACTGCTGGTCGGTGGCGGCAACTGCAGGGTGACGGAGACAGGCGTTTCCAGACTGGTTGCCAGGGCGGCGCTGCGTGCCTTGACCGATTGCAACACCAGGTCACCCGGCAACTTGTCACCAACCCGGTAGGGTTTGGCGGGCTCGCCGTCGATGCCAATCAACGCACTGCCCTGACTGCCCTGTGCAATGACACCGAGCAGTTTGTATTTTCCCATGGCGTTGCTCACAGGTGCCGCTGTGTCGCGATTGGCAGTGAATGCGGCAGCACCCAGGAGTAGTGCAATCCGGGCTGAATCGATAATTTTTGCTGCCGGCAACACCGTTTGTACGGGTGGCACTGGCGGAGCTTCAGACCACTTGAGAAACCAATGGGCCGCACTGGCGGTGGCCATTGTGGCTAAGATCAAGGTGCTCAGGCGCACTGGCCAGACGGAAAGATTGAAGGCTTGCATGGGTTTATTATCTTTGAATGCTAAGGGAAAAACGGGATGGGCGGCAGATTTGAAATACGGCACACTTCCCGATCTAGATAATTTCGTTCAACCATGAAAAACAAAATTCTGATGGCCGACAAGAGCAGGCTGGTCAAGCAGGCTTCAGCACGCAATGCCCAGGTTGTGACACTTGACATGGTGGCGCAACTGGCAGGCGTGTCCCCGAGTACCGTCTCGCGTATTTTGAATGGTACCGCTGTGGTCAGTGGCCTGAAGAAAACAGCGGTCGATGATGCTATTGCGAAGCTTGGGTTTGTGCCCAATCCTATGGCGCGTGGGTTGGCTGGGGGGCGAACATTGAGCATTGGTGTCATTACCCAGGCCATTGACAGCCCTTTTTATGGGGTTGCACTGAGTGGCATTGAATACGAACTTGACCGTGCCGGATACAGCGCGCTGTATGTCAGTGGACATTGGGATGCCAAAGAAGAATCAAAATGCATTGACGTGCTGCGATCGCGCCGTGTTGACGGGATTATTGTGCTGACCGGTCGTTTGTCAGATCAAACTCTGAAAACTTGCGCCAAAACGATACCGGTCGTTGTGACCGGACGATCCTTGAAAGCGCCGGGTTTGTTTTCTTTGAATTTTGACAATTTTGAAGGTGGACGCATGGCCACCCAACATTTGCTCGACCTGGGCCACCGCCGCATTGTTTTTATTGCTGGTGCACCAGATCACCCCGATGCCAACGAACGCTTGCGTGGCTACCGCGCTGCCCTTGAAGCTGCGGGACTTGTCTATGATCCGACGCTGGTGCTGGCGGGTGACTTCCGTGAAAGCAGTGGTTTGCAGGCCGTCACTCAGTTGCTGGGGCAAAAGTGCAGCTTCACGGCGATATTCGCGGCCAACGATCAAATGGCGTTTGGTGCCGCGCTGGGGCTGCACCGGAGCGGCTTGCGGGTACCACGTGACGTGTCTTTGATTGGTTTTGATGACTTGCCCATGGCGATGTACGCTGCACCTCCATTGAGCAGCATTCACGAGTCAGCCTACGAACTCGGCTGCCTGGCGGCCACCTCCATGCTGCAACTGCTCAATGGCGTGAAACCCCTCGGCCAGGTACCAGCACCTCTGTTGGTGGTGCGCGAATCCAGCGCCCCGCCGCTGAATTAGTCTTCATCGGGATTTCCCTAGGTTAATACTTGAGTTGTTCTCACTAGAATGCAGCATGAAAGCGCTTTCATATTTTTTTGGGAAATGTGATCAGCAGCTTTGGGGCGGGCAGTGCAAGCTTTGCACCAGGATCATGGAGACACGGATGCACCAACTTGAATATTTAAAAAGCATAGGCAAGTGGCTTGTCGGCTTGGGCACTGCCGTGCTGCTAAGTCAAGCATGGGCGCAGCAGAGTTTGACCGTTGCCGCTTTTCCGGCGGTCGATGAAATCGTGCGCTCGGCCATTCCGTTGTGGAAAAAATCGCACCCCGGCGTGGACATCAAGGTGGTTAGTCGCCAGTTTGTCGACCATCACACGGCCATGACCACAGCGCTGTCCACCTCGTTCTATTTGCCGGATGTGATGGCACTCGAAGTGGGGTACGTGGGTCGGTTTGCGCAGGGTGGCGGGCTGGAAGATCTGGCTAAAGAACCTTACAACATCAAAAAATTCCAGTCGCGCTTTGTACCCTATGCCTTTGACCAGGCCACCAATCGCACAGGTGCGGTGGTTGCCGCTCCCACTGACATTGGTCCAGGCACGCTGCTGTACCGCACCGACATTTTGGCCAAGGCGGGTATTTCGGAAGACGAACTTACCCGCTCCTGGGACAGCTACGTCGACAGTGGCATCAGGATCAAGGCCACCACCGGTTCGTATCTGATGGCACATGCGCGTGACATGAAGGACATCGTCATCCGCACCGGCATCAAGGCGGGGGAAGGTCTGTATTTTGACAACCAATCCAAGGTGCTGGTGAGCAGTCCGCGTTTTGTTCGGGCCTTTGAATTGGCACGGAAAATTCGGCAAAACAAACTCGATGCCCGGGTCAATGCCTGGACCAACGAGTGGTCCGAAGGTTTTAAGCGCGGCAGCATCGCAACCCAGATGACCGGCGCCTGGTTAGCTGGGCACCTGAACAACTGGTTGGCCCCGACCACCAAAGGACTCTGGCACGCCGCGCAGTTGCCGGAAGGCTCTTTTGCCGCCTACGGTGGAACTTTCTTCGCCATTGCGCGGGGCGCACCTGCAGGCAACAAGGCGTTGGCTTGGGAATTTATCCAGCTGATGACGCTTAACCGCGAGGTTCAACTCAGCGCCTTCAAGTCACAAGATGCTTTTCCAGCGCTGCTGGAAACCTACACCGATCCATTTTTTGAGCAACCCATTGTGTTCCTGGGTCAGCAAAAGGCGCGACTGGGCTGGCGTGAGGCGACTCGCCACATCGCCGCCGTCAGTGTGCACAAACAGGATGCCTTTGCCGACGAAGTTATCAACACCGAGCTGGACAAAGTGCTCGACCGCGGCAAAGACATCGGCGTGGCCTTGGCGGATGCCCAGCGGCTGCTGGAAAAACGGGCGCACCGCTGATGGATGCCAATGAAATGATTTACTCACGCTCAAACGGAAAGCTGGCTCACCATGAATTTGCCTAAAGCCTTGCGCCTGTCACCCACCTGGGCACCTTATGTGTTTGTCAGCCCGTTTCTGATTTTGTTCCTGGTGTTTGGTGTGTTTCCATTGGCTTTCTCGCTGTACCTGGCATTTCAGTCCTGGGAGCCCACCAGTGGCCTGTCGGCCATGCGCTTTGTCGGTTTAGAGAATTTTGTCTTCGCCCTGCAAGATGAATGGTTCTGGAAGTCGCTTAAAAACACGGCCTGGCTGGCCTTGGCCTCCGGTGTGCCGCAGCATCTGGTGGCGATTCCGCTGGCCTACTTTATTCACTCGTCTTTCAAGCGCCTGCGCAATGGTGTGGTGGGTGCCTATTTCATGCCCTACATCACCTCCACGGTGGCCATTGCAATTTTGTTCAGTTCGCTGTTTTCTACCGACTTTGGCTTGATCAATCTGGGTTTACGCACCTTGCATGAAGTGCCGGGGTTTGGCTGGCTGGTGCCAAGCGAGGCAGTGGATTGGCTGAACGACCCGGATCACATCAAACCGGCCATTTCGATGATCGTTTTCTGGCGCTATGTTGGCTTTAACGTGGTGCTTTACCTGGCCGCACTGCAGACCATTCCGAAGGATATTTACGAGGCCGCCACCATGGACGGTGCCGGGCGTTTGCAACAGTTCTGGTTTATTACCTTGCCCAGTTTGAAGCCGATGATCTATTTTGGCGTGACGCTGAGTGTGATTGGTGGGCTGCAACTGTTTGAGGAACCCTTCATCTTGACCGGTGGCCGTGGCGGCTCGGATCAGTCGGGCATGACGACTGCCATCTATTTGTACCGCATGGCCTTTGACTTCAACGACTTTGGTGCTGCCAGCGCCATGTCTTGGTTGTTGTTCATTTTGGTGGCGGCCCTGACCTGGCTGACCAATCGGGCGTTCCGCCCGCGTGACTCTTCTGTATGAAACACCCAACCCCATGAAGATTAAATCCGAACAATTGGCCCCATGGGCAGCCTACGTTGTGGTGGCTATAGGTGCCTTGATCATGCTGGCACCGTTCTATTTCATGTTTGTGTTTGCCACCCATTCACGCACAGAAATTTTCAGCTTGCCACCCCCCATGTTTTTTGGCGACAGTTTTTTTGACAATCTGAAAATCTTGACCGACCGCATGCCGTTTTGGCGCAACCTGGGCTGGAGCTTGTATGTGGCGCTTGCCTCGACGGCTCTGACGCTGCTGTTTTGCTCGATGGGCGGCTACGCTTTTGCGCTGTTTGACTTCAAATATAAAAACGCGCTGTTCGGGTTGGTCATGGGCACGATGCTGTTGCCATCTTTCATGAACATGATTCCGACCTTCATGATCATGGATGTGCTGGGTTGGATTGATCAGCCGCGTGCGCTCTACATTCCCGGTGCCGCCAGCGCTTTCGGTATTTTTTTAATGCGCCAGTTTGTGACCTCTTCCATCCCCAAAGACTTGATTGAGGCAGCACGCATGGACGGTTGCAGCGAGATGGGCATCTTCGTGCGCATCGTGTTGCCCCTGCTCAAACCCGCCTTAGGCACTTTGGGTCTGATCACCTTTATTGCCTCCTGGAATAACTTCATCGGGCCATTAATTGTGATGCGTTCCCCGGATATGTACACCTTGCCCCTGGCTTTGCGCAGTTTGCAAAGCCCGGTTGACACCGAGTGGGGTGCCCTGATGACGGGCTCTGCCATTGCCACACTGCCCTTGGTGGTGCTGTTTGTGATGTCGTCCAGGCAACTTATTTCTGGCTTGACCACTGGGGCCGTCAAATGAATTTCAGCGTTCCCTCTGACTTGACCATGAAATTTCCGCCCGGCTTTGTCTGGGGTGTTGCCACCAGTGCCTTTCAGATTGAAGGTGCTGCCGTCGAAGATGGCAAAGGTGCTTCTATCTGGGACAAATTTTGCCAGATTCCGGGTGCGATTGCGGACGGCAGTGATGCCGAAATCGCCTGCGACCATTACCACCGATGGTCTGACGATCTGGATTTGATAGCGAGCTTGGGCGTTAACGCCTATCGTTTTTCTGTGTCGTGGCCGCGGGTGCGTCCCAGTGGCGCAGGAACTTGGAACGTGAAAGGGCTGGATTTTTATGAGCGTCTGGTGGATGGCTTGCTGGAGCGCGGTATTCACCCCTACATGACCTTGAACCATTGGGACTTGCCAGCAGAACTGCAATCCGGTGGCGGCTGGGCCAACCGTGACACGGTGCAGCGTTTTGTTGAATATGCACTCGGCATGGATGCGCGCCTGGGGGCTCGGGTGCGGGCCATCACCACACATAACGAGCCCTGGGTGATGTCGGTGCTGGGGCATAAGCGCGGCATGTTTGCGCCAGGCATCCGGGACCGTGCCACGGCCATGCAGGTCTCGCACCATCTTCTGCTCAGCCATGGCCTGGCGATCAAGGCACTTCGTGAGCAGGCTTGCAAAGCCAAACTGGGCATTGTGCT
>CAIYNH010000437.1 GCA_903927495.1 uncultured beta proteobacterium | reverse complement strand
CCAAACGGTATGGTTTCCATACGGCCTATTTTTATGGCAAGCCGAAGTTAGGGTACCTGATCAGCGCCTCGTTGGACGAACACGCGCTGGCCCGAGATGATGGCGTTGACAAAGCGCTGACCTTCTTTCGCGGGACGGGTGCTCGCTTCGTGTTTTTACACATTAGCGGCCTGGAAGACGCTGGTACAGAGTCAGGCTGGTTATCACCCGACTATTTGGATGAATTGACTTTTATTGATCAAACGTTGGCACCGCTGCTGAAAGCTGTGATGCAGCGTGCAAGCTATTTCATTATGGTAACAAGCGACCATGCTGGGCACGAGCGTGAGCACGGCACCAATCACCCGGAAGATTTCAAACTTCCCATCATCATGGCGGCCAACCAAGTTTTGCCACCCTTTCCAGCGGGCAAGTTCAACATTACCAGGCTGAAAGCCTTGATAGAAAAAACGATTGCAAAAGACGCGCCTTAAACATGCCTGATTGGCATTGGATGGCTAACCGATCTCGGGTTGTTGAATATTAAGATGCCAGCCAATCCATTTCCAGCCCTTGAATCACCCACCAAGCACCTGCCAGGATCATGACTGCCGCAAAAGTGCGGTGTCCGGGCAACCAGGCATCCCAGCGCGAGAACCGAGCGATCATGGCGTTGGCTGCAGAGGGTATGGCTCCGGCCAGCAACAACAGTGCACTGTGACCGATGCCATAGGCCAACAACAAGGCGGCACCCCACAACATCGATGCGCCCAAGGCCACGCCAGAACCTGCAATGGCCAGTGCAGCACCCAAGGCCGGTGTAGCGCAGGGGCTCATCACCGTGCCAATCAATGCGCCGAGCACTGCCGCGCCCCACAAACCAGAGCTTGCCAGGCGGTGTTGTAGCGCACTGGGCAGGCTGATGCTGCAAGCACTACCCGCGCGCCATAGCCATACCGCCAGGCCAATCACCAACACACCAACCACCACCAGCCATGGCCCTGGCAAGGTACCCATCATCAAACCCAGCCGCGCTGCTGCCAAGCCCATGATGAGCAGGGCGATATTCATGCCTGCCACAAAAGCCAACGACAGTGCCCAGGCGCGCCGTGGGCTGTGCGCTTGCCCACCCACAAAACCCACCGCAACTGGCACAGCCGCCAATACGCACGGCGAGGCGGATGTCAACACACCACCAGCAAAGGCGGCGGCTAAGCCCTCCAGCCCGGTCACATTGCCGCCTTTTTGGGTGTTGCCGCTTGCCCAGCCGGTGCCAGGCCAAGGTGCGCCAAAATGGCTTCTGCGCTGATTTTGCCCATGTTGCGCCCGATCTCGACGCCTTGTGCGTCGTAAAACACCTGGGTTGGCATCAGGCGAATCTGGTACTTGCTGATGTAGCCGCGCTCCTTCAGGATGTCGACATCGGCCACGGCAATGCGAGGGTCTTGCGCCAGCAAGTGCAAAATGGGTTTCATATCGCGACAACTCACGCAGCTGTTGGCACCAAACTCAATGATGGTGGGTTTACCGGCGCGCAACACGGCTTGCACCGCGTCTGGTGCGGCATCACCCGTTGGCTCTTGATGTGTCGCAGTTCCGTTCGTGATGTAAAGCCAGCCCCCTAGTGTGGTTGCAACTGCTGCCATCGCGACGACGGCAATGTTGGTTGACTTGCGCCACCAGGGGATAGGCTTTCCATTGAAATCGTTCACGGGCTTTGCAAACTTTTCTACCATGACCGCTACGAGCTGCAGGCAGTACCCGCGCTGTCTTTGAGACCCAGTGCACGCATGATCGATGCAGCCGGACAAAATCCAGTAAACCCCATCTGGAACAAATTGGCACCGACAAACGCGGTGAGCCACAACCAACTCATGGAGCCCAGGTTGATTTGACCGCTGACGTGTGCTGCGGCCAGACTGGCCATGATCATGAAGCCAGCAAAAATGCTGACGGCGCGGTTAACGGTCATAAGAAGTATCCTTTGAATGGGTAGGTGAAACTGGGGCTGTGCAATGGCGCACAGGCAACGTGTAGACGTTCCAACCCGTCAAAAGATGCACAAAGTCTCGAAATAAACTCTGAAATTGTCTCTAGACACGTTTACCCGCTGCATTGACGACGGCCTCACCGTCTTCCTTGGTGAATGCGCCCAACTGCGGATTGGGCAAGATGTCCAAGACTGCTTCGCTTGGACGGCACAGCTTGGTGCCCAGCGGCGTAACGACAACAGGCCGATTCATAAGAATCGGGTGTTGTGCCATGAAGTCGATCAGTTCATTTTCAGTCCATTTCGGGTCACTCAAACCAAGTTGATCGTAAGGGGTGCCTTTTTGACGCAGCAATGCGCGTGCGCTGATACCCATCGTTGCCAGTAGCTTCTGTAGTCGCTCTTTGCCGGGCGGTGACTTGAGGTACTCAATGACTGTGGGCTCTACCCCGCTGTTGCGAATCAATGCAAGCGTATTGCGAGATGTCCCGCACGCTGGGTTGTGATAAATCGTGATGTCGGTCATAGTCTTACGTCCTTGGTGACTGCACCTCGCTCATACCACCCTTTGCTGCGGTTGACAACGTTGACCACCAGCAGCATCACCGGCACCTCAATCAGCACCCCCACCACGGTGGCCAGCGCGGCGCCCGAGTTGAAGCCAAATAGGCTGATGGCTGCGGCCACCGCCAGCTCGAAGAAGTTGCTGGCACCGATCAGCGCCGATGGGCAGGCGATGTTGTGTTTTTCACCCACCGCACGATTGAGCAAATAGGCCAAGCTCGAATTGAACGCCACCTGAATCAGGATCGGCACCGCCAGCAAAGCGATGACCAGCGGCTGCTTCAAAATGGCCTCGCCCTGGAAGGCAAACAATAGCACCAGCGTGGCCAACAGCGCGGTGATCGACCATGGGCCAATTTTTTCCATGGCCGCATCAAACGCTGCTGCTCCCTTGGCCAGTAGCGATTTGCGCCAAACCTGGGCAATTGCCACCGGGATGATGATGTACAGCCCAACTGAAATCAGCAAGGTAGCCCACGGCACGATGATGCTGGAGAGGCCCAGCAGAAACGCCACCAGCGGCGCAAACGCCACCACCATGATGCTGTCGTTGAGCGCCACTTGGCTCAATGTAAAAAGCGGGTCACCATTGGTCAGACGGCTCCAGACAAAAACCATCGCGGTGCACGGTGCTGCGGCCAGCAAAATCAACCCGGCAATGTAGCTGTCGATTTGATCAGGGGGCAGCAGCGGCGCAAACCAGTGCCGAATAAACAACCAGCCCAAAAAAGCCATGGAAAACGGTTTGACCAGCCAGTTGATGGCCAGTGTGACCCCGATGCCCTTGACATGCTTGCGTACCTCGCCTAAAGCGCCAAAGTCCACCTTGACCAGCATCGGGATGATCATCACCCAGATCAGCAGCCCCACCGGCAGGTTGACCTGTGCCACCTCCATGCGACCGATGGCCTGAAACACGCCGGGCAGGAATTGACCCAACGCAATGCCTGCCACAATACACAAAGCAACCCATACCGTCAGATAGCGCTCGAACACGCTCATGGGCGCACGAGCAGCGCGTTTTGCGGTGACTTCACATTGGGCGCTCATTTGTTTACTCCTTGCTCAATTCTCGTGCTGTGTTTTGCAGCATGGTTTTTTCCAATTTCGCCTTCGGCAAGCTGATCAAGATATCCAGCCTGCGCTTGAGTGCGTGCAAGGTTTGGCGGAAGGCTTCGAGCTTTTGGGCATCGGTGCCATCCCCGGCAGACGGGTCAGGGTAGCCCCAGTGCGCGGTGGCGGGCTGACCAGGCCAGTAGGGGCACACCTCACCTGCGGCGTTGTCACACACGGTAATCACCAGGTCCATGTGCGGTGCATCCATCTTGCCAAACTCGTCCCAGCTTTTGCTGCTCAGACCCTCGGTGGAAATGCCTGCCTGCTGCAACACCTGCAGACCCAGCGGGTTGGGTTGCTGATTGTCACGCGGGCTGCTGCCAGCGGAAAAGGCCTTGAACCGGCCCCGGGCGATGTGGTTCAGGATGGCCTCGGCCAGAATGCTGCGGGCCGAGTTGTGGGTGCACAAAAACAGGACGTTGAGCGCTTTGTCAGACATGTTACGTTTCCTTAAGGGTGTAAAGAGATCAAGATAAGTTGCCAGCCATTTGTGACAGTCGGGCGACCCCCACGGGCTCCTCTTTCAAGAGCGGCACAAGCGCATAACGACTGGCATGGTGTGTGGTCACGGATTCGATCTCGCGCAGTTCGTTGTGGGCGCGCTGCAACAGCAAAGGTGAACTCACCTGCGCTGCCGCTACGCTGTTGTTGATGACCCAGGCCCAAGGCTCGATGCCAGCGCGGCGAAGGTCAGCTTGTAAATTAGCAGCCTCCAACACTGGCGTGGTTTCGGCCAGCGTCACGATCAGCACCTTGGTTTGTTTGGGATCTTGCAACTGCATCATGGGTGTGGTGAAGTGACCTCTTTCGCCCATCTGGCGCACGATGTCGCGGTGGTAAGCCCCAGTGGCATCTAGCAGCAGCAAGGTGTGGCCGGTGGGGGCGGTGTCCATCACCACAAACTTTTTGCCGGCCTCGCGAATGACTCGCGAGAACGCCTGAAACACGGCAATTTCTTCGGTACATGGTGAGCGCAGGTCTTCTTCCAGCACAGCGCGCCCGGCAGCGTCGAGCTTGGCACCCTTGGTGGCCAGCACCTGGGCGCGATAAGCCTCAGTGACTTCGTGCGGGTCGATGCGGCTGACCGTCAAATGTTCCAGCGTGCCGTGCAGCGTTTCCATCAAATGCGCGGCCGGGTCCGAGGTGGTCAGATGCACCTCGTGGCCGCGCCGGGCCAGCTCGACAGCAATGGCAGCGGCCAGCGTGGTTTTGCCAACCCCGCCCTTGCCCATGGTCATCACTAAGCCGTGGCCCGTCAGCGCGATGGGCTCAATCAAAGCGGCCAGGGAGTGCTGCGTCATAGATGCAAACCGTGCGTCATTTACCTTAGCAGACGTTGGGGCAGTGTCCCTGTCGACGCGAAGTGCGCTGTGCTTAATCGAATCGGCGCTGTCCAGCAATTTTTTCAGTGCCACAAGGCCAAACAGGTTAAAGGCCTTGAGTTCGATGGTGTCGGTAGGCAATTGGCGCAAGGCTTGTGGCAGGTGGGCCAGCACTGCCTGCTCGCGATCAAAAATCGCTTGCGCCAAAGGGTCGCTGGCCGCTTCAGATTCTGGAAACACCCCGTTGATCACCAGATACTGTTGCTTCAGGCCAATGCCGGCCAGCTCGTCATGCGTGCGTGATGCTTCATTTAATGTAGCTGTTTGCGCCCGTGCAACAAGGATCAGACGAGTTTTTTGTGCATCAGCCAGGGCATCCACGGCGGCCTTGTACTGGGTGCGTTGTTTTTCCAGTCCGGCCAGCGGCCCAAGGCACGATGCGTCACCCTTGCCGTCTTCCAAAAAACCACTCCAGGCACCCGGCAACTGCAGCATACGAATGGTGTGACCAGTGGGTGCCGTGTCAAACACGATGTGATCAAAGTCGTTGGTGAGCGCACCGTCGATCAGCAGCTCGGTGAATTCGTCAAATGCGGCAATCTCGGTGGTGCAGGCACCAGAGAGCTGCTCTTCAATGCCCTTGACCACGCTTTCGGGCAATAGGCCACGCACCGGGCCGACGATACGGTCGCGGTAACCCTGGGCGGCAGCTTGTGGGTCAATCTCAAGTGCGCTCAAGTTTGGCACCTCGATCACGGGTGTCACCTGGTTGCCAATGGTGATGCCAAACACCTGCCCCACGTTGGACGCCGGGTCGGTGCTGACCAGTAGCACATGTTGGCCTTTTCCGGCCAGATGGATCGCTGTGGCACAAGCAATCGAAGTTTTGCCGACACCGCCCTTGCCGGTAAAAAACAGGAACCGCGGTGGGGCGTTCAAAAATTGCAGCATGACGGTCATTCAGTGCTTAGCAGCACGACGATGTTGCCTTGGCTGCAGCATCGCCACAGCAGCCGCTGGAAGTCGGTTTGTCCTGGCCGCCACAACAGGCATTGACCGCTGCAGCGGGTGTGGCAGCGGTACTGGTCGCAAGCATGCGCAACGCCAAATCGCGCACCGCCTGGGCTGGGCTGTCCTTGACCTGCTGCGCCAGGGTAACGGCTTGCAGCATGTCTTCAGTGCTGACACCCAGTTTGCGCGCGGCATCAAAGTGGTACTTAAAGCATGGCTCGCAGTTGCTGGCAATGGCTGCGCCAATAGCCACCAGTTCGGCGACCTGTGGCGTGAACAGTGGGACCGGCAGCGCCAGCCCCAGCCACTGGGCCATTTCGGCGCGAGTCGGGTAGCGACCCGACAAAAGCAGTTCACCTTCTGCCACCAGCGCTGGCAACGCCGCCTCGCCGCCTTGTTGCAGCAGTGCCTTGACGGTGGCGTTTT
>CAIYNH010000436.1 GCA_903927495.1 uncultured beta proteobacterium | reverse complement strand
GGTTTGACGACACTGGCTTGCAGCGGTGGCTGTTTTTTGAATGCCCATCTGTCCCAGCAACTTCGACTAAACCTGGAGCAACGAGGCATCACGGTGCTGGCACCCCTGCGCGCTTCACCGGGAGATGCTGGCTTGGCGCTGGGCCAAGCGTGGGTTGCCATGAATTCAAGTGTGGTCTGATGCTTTCCATCATATTCATAGCGTCTTACGCAACCGTGACGGGTGATTCAGGCATATTTGTGCATAAAAATGCTTTCTTGAAATGCCATTTTTGCAACTTTAATAATTTTTTCTTCTGGATCTGATCATGCCCCGTTTCGCTGCCAACCTCAGTTTCCAATACCCTGAGCTGCCGTTTCTGGAGCGCTTTGAAGCCGCCGCCAAAGACGGCTTCAAAGCGGTCGAGTATTTGTTCGGCTACGCCTGGCCGGCCTCGGAATTGGCCACGCGCCTGAATGACCATGGCTTGCAACAGGTCCTCTTCAACGCACCTGCGGGTGGTTGCAATATCGACCAAGCCAAAGCGGCTTGGGAGCGGGGCTACCGGGGTGTGGCTTGCTTGCCAGGTCACGAGGCCGAATTTCGCTTCGGAATAGCGTTGGCGCTGGAGTACGCCGTTGCGCTGAAGTGCCCTCGCATCCATGTGATGGCAGGCTTGGTCCCGGCGGGCATGGCTCGTGACGAATTGCTGCCAGTACTGGTGGCAAACCTGCGTTGGGCGACACACATGGCAGCACTGCAAGGAATCCAGATCATGATCGAGCCGATCAACCAACGCGACATGCCTGGCTATTTTTTGAACCATCAAGAGCAGGCGCACCAACTGCTCGATCAGGTCGGCTCTGCCAATCTTCAGGTGCAGATGGATTTGTACCATTGTCAGATTGCAGAGGGTGACGTGAGCACCAAATTGCGACAGTACCTGCCCACCGGGCGCGTCGGGCACATCCAGATTGCAGGGGTGCCGGAGCGTCATGAACCCGATGCTGGTGAACTCAATTACCCGTATCTTTTTACCTTGCTCGATGAGTTAGGTTACGCTGGCTGGGTAGGTTGTGAATACCGCCCGCGCCTGGGCACCGAGCCGGGTGGCACCTCCGCAGGATTGACTTGGCGGGCACCTTGGGTTTAGCCAGGTTCAAATAAGAAACAAAGCTCTAAAGCTTACTGATCAAGCACTGCCAGCTACAACTTAAATAGCACATCAAAAATCTGGCGAATGCGACAATGGGGCCATGGAACTACTCATTGTCACTGTTGCATCGCTATTTGCCGGGTTTGTCGATTCGATCGTGGGTGGCGGTGGCCTGATACTGGTGCCGGCGCTGTTTGCTACTTTTCCGGCAGCCCACCCAGCCACCCTATTTGGCACTAACAAGGGAGCTTCGGTTTGGGGCACAGGTTTTGCCACCTGGCAGTACGCGCACCGGGTTGACATGCGCTGGGCAGCCTTGCTCCCGGCGGCCGGGGCCGGTTTTGTTGCGTCGTTTGCCGGTGCCTGGACGGTAACGGTGGTGTCGCCCGATTTTTTGCGCAAACTGTTGCCGTTGGTGTTGCTGGCAGTGCTGATTTACACGCTGATGAAAAAGGAACTGGGCTTAAACCACGCACCACGCTTTGCGGGTGGCCAGGAAAAAGCCTTGGCCGCTGCCATAGGTGCAATAACGGGCTTTTACGACGGGTTTTTTGGCCCTGGGACGGGCAGTTTTTTGGTGTTTTTGTTTGTGCGTTTGCTAGGCTACGATTTTTTGAGCGCTTCGGCTGGAGCCAAATTGGTGAATACCGCCACAAATCTCTCTGCGCTGGCCCTGTTCATTGCCAAAGGGCACATCTGGTGGCATTTTGTACTGGCCATGGCACTTGCCAACGTGTTGGGCAGTTGGCTGGGCACGCGCATGGCCCTTAAACATGGAACCGGCTTTGTCCGTGGCATGTTTATGCTGGTGGTCAGTGCACTGATTTTAAAAACCAGCTTCGATGCCTTCGCGCATTGACGGCTATCATTGCCACTCTTGAAATACCCATTGCGTCACCAAGGAGTCACTTGAGGTATCAACATTCAAAAGATCAGAGCGCTGAGTTGCTGCGCATGGTGATGGCCAAGATGGGCCAGCACGACGCTGCGTACAACCCGGTCACGTTCACGGTCTGGTACGAGCAGGTCGCTGGCATGAACAGTAACCTGTCGCTGGCGATCGAGCGTTTGGTGCAGGCCCATACCCGTCTGGATGATGCCGACATGTGGCAGTTGTACCAGTCCTTTGTGGCAGATGTTGATCCGCAAGCCATGCATCGCATTGGTACCCAGTTGAATTCCATGATGCTGGGCATGGCCGAGGCTGCGATGCGCACGGGCGATCAGGCAGGGCAGTTTGGCGAGCAACTGCGGGGTTTGACTGACGTGCTAAGCGGGCCGGGTGGACCCATGCTGGGCCCGGAGGTCGCGCAGGCCATTGTGGCCACGGCTCAAATGAGAAGCGTTGCGCAAGCGCTTGAACAAGAGGTCAGCACCAGTCGCAAGGAGATTAATCGTTTGCGCGATGAACTGACCCGTGTCCGCGATGAGTCTTTGCTCGACACCCTGACCCAGGTCCTCAACCGCAAGGGGTTTGACCAAAAGCTGGCGGCCATGCTGACTAAGCCTGCTAAGGCGGGCCATGTGCATGGCTTGATCATGCTCGACCTGGATCACTTCAAATTGATCAACGATACCCACGGACATGTCATGGGCGATCGTGTGCTGCAGGCCTTGGGTGAAGTTTTGCGGGCCTGCGGAGCGGCCAATACGGGCAACAGTGTGGCGCGCTATGGCGGCGAAGAATTTGCGATTTTGATGCCCGATACCAGCCGCGATGTTTGCCAAAAGATGGCTGAACTTGTGAGAATGCACACGAAAGCAATGAAGGTAAAAGACCGGCGCACCCAGACGGTGATCCTGACTGTCACGATTTCGGGCGGTGTTGCCGTGATGCAAGCCGATGACGATGCGCAGTCACTGGTTGCCAGAGCTGACGCGGCCCTGTACCAATCCAAACAAGCCGGCCGCGATCGTATTACCTGCGCATGAGCTTGGCGGCGCTGGCTGCAGCAATCGGCGCTGAAGCGCTGGAGCCGGGTGGCCAGGGCACGTCAATGATGGCGCGCGGCTGACCAATCGGTGTCGTCGCCTGGGCTTTCTGAACGGCTTCAATATCTTCCAGACTGGGGTATTGCCTGAGCAGCCAGTAGTCCATCACCCGGCGCGCAATTGGCGCTGAGCTTTGCGAGCCAAAACCGGCGTTTTCGACGACGATGGCCAGTGCGATTTGCGGGTCTTCAGCTGGCGCAAAAGCGGTGAACAAGGCGTGATCGCGAAAACGCTCCTCCATCCTCGAGGCCACATACTTCTCGTTTTGCTTGATTTGCACCACCTGCGCCGTGCCGGTCTTGCCACCACTGGTATAGGCCGCACCGCGAAAACTGGCCGCTGAGGTGCCTTCCAGGTTGACCCCGACCATGGCTTCTTTGATGACCGCAATATTGGCGGCCTTGGCACTGATCTCCCCGACCGATTCCTGCGTGGTCGTGGTCGGTGCCCGGGTAATGATATCCACCACCTCCTGCACCAGATGCGGCTTCATCTTGATGCCATTGTTGGCCAGCGTGGCCACGGCCGAGGCCAATTGCAGCATGGTGAAATTGTTGTAACCTTGCCCAATGCCGAGCGAAATGGTTTCACCGGCGTACCATTTTTGCTGCTCGGGCTTCTTGTAAGCGCGACGCTTCCATTCGGTTGATGGCAACAGGCCGCGCACTTCGCCAAAAATATCAATGCCAGTGAGTTCGCCAAAACCAAACCGCTGCATTTGCTCATGAATGGTGTCCACGCCCAGATCGTTGGCCAGCATGTAGTAATAGGTATCACAAGATTCAACGATGGAGCGGTACATGTTCACCGAGCCATGCCCACCCTCTTTGTCGTCGCGGAAGCGATGGTTGCCAAACATGAAAAAACCTGGGTCCGAAATGGTTTGCTGCGGGGTCCGCTTGCCGGTCTCAAGCGCCGCCAGCGCCATGAAGGGTTTGTAGGTAGAACCGGGCGGGTAGGTGCCGCGCAGAGCGCGGTTCAGCAAGGGCTTGTCCAGAGATTCGTTAAGTGCCTGCCAGTTTTCACTGTCAATACCTTCTACGAACAGATTCGGATCGAAGGTCGGTTTGCTGACAAACGCCAGCACCTCACCGGTCTTTGGATCTATAGCCACCAGCGCGCCACGGCGTTCGCCGAACAACTCTTCTACCAAATGCTGCAATTTGATGTCAATGGCCAGTTTGACGGTGTTGCCCGGTGTCGATGGCTGGTTCGCCAAGCGCCGTGTGGCACGCCCGCCGGCGGACGTTTCCATCGAGTCCACGCCAGTCAAGCCATGCAGTTGCGTCTCGAAACTTTGCTCTACCCCGAGTTTGCCGATGTATTCGGTGCCACGGTAATTGGGTGCGTCCTCGGAGTCGTCAAGCTTTTCCTTTTCTGACGTATTGATGCGTCCGATGTAGCCAATCACATGGCTGGCCAGTTCCCCATACGGATAGTTGCGAAACAGCCGGGCTTTAATTTCAACACCCGGGAAGCGGTAGCGCTGGACCGCAAACCGCGCCACTTCGGCATCTGACAAGCGGCTGCGTAGCGGGATCGATTCGAAATTTTTGGCCTCTTCGCGCAGTTTTTTGAAGCGCTTGCGATCCCGTGGCGAAATGTCGAGCACTTGTGCCAAATCCTCAATGGTTTGCTCCAGGTCGCTCACCTTGGAGGGCATGATCTCCAGCGTGTAGGCCGAGTAATTGGTGGCCAGCACGATGCCGTTGCGATCCAGAATCAGGCCACGGTTGGGTACCACGGGCAAGATCGCCGTGCGGTTATTTTCCGCTTGCTCCAGCAGGTCCTCGTGACGGATCACCTGCAGATAAACCAGCCGCGCTGCGACCATCAAAAAGCACACCAGAACCACGATGCTGGCCACCAGCACCCGCATGCGAAAGCGCGCCAGTTCAGCCTGTACGTTGCGAATGGCAGTCATGTGTTCAGCTCCAACAAACCACTGCGGATGGACTCACAGCGGGCGGTTGGCATCAGGATCATGAGCGCGTTTTTGTGGCAGCAGCAACAGCAGGCTGATCAGCGGCCACAACAGTGCTTCAATAAAGGGGGCCAGCAGCATCGACCAATCAGGAAGATCACCGCCGGCGATTAACCGCACGCCCAAACTCAGGGCATGCGCGGTCACCAACAAGGGCAACACTTGTGCGGCTTGCGAGACCATGCTGAACCATAACAAGCGCCGGTGGATGGCAATGGCCAGAAAACTCAGCGCCGTGTAAGCCAGGGCGTGCTGGCCCAGCAGGGCACTCTGATGCACATCAAAGGTCAGCCCTAGCAGGAACGCAATCCCTACCCCTACCCGCACAGGCTGATGGATTGTCCAAAATACCAACGCCAGCGCGAGCATGTCGGGCAGCCAGGCCGCCCGGCCAAACAAACCCATGTTGAGCAGCATATTGCAAGCCAGCGCCCCCAGCAGGGTGCCCCAGATGAACAAGGGGCGCGCTGGCAATAGCAATTGATGCCCGCGCGGCATGATCATGGCTTGCCCCTCTTTTTACCCGCCACCGGGACAGCATCTGGCGCAGGCCGCTCGGCCATTTGTTTTGCCAGCGGATGCAGTACCAGCACATGCAAACTACCCGCAACACGGGCTACCGGCTCGCAGGTGATGCGTGCAAAGGCCGAATCCGCGCGACGTTCGGTTTTGAGCACACGCGCCACCGACAAACCCGGTGGATAGATACCATCGACCCCGCTGGTGGTGAGCAGATCGCCTGCCGCCATGTCTACATTGGCATCCATGAAGCGCAGCTCCAGCGTGCCACTGCGCGCCACCGAATCACCAAAGGCCAAGCCGCGCACACCGGTGCGCGCATTGAGCACCGGAATGGCCTGATTGCGGTCTGTCACCAGAGACACTTCACTGACCAGCGGATAAACCCGTGTCACCTGCCCCAATATGCCGACCTCATCAAGCACCGGAGCCCCGGCTTGCACGGCCGCCAATGAACCCTTGTCAATGATCACTTTGCGGGTGTAGGGGTCAGCCGCGTCATACAGCACCTGGGCCGCCAGCGCCGGGGTGTTAATGCGATCGCGCATCTGCAACAGTGATCGCAGCTGGGCGTTTTCCAGGGTGAGCTGTTCGACCTGCTGGGCGCGCTGCGACTGCAGCCCCAGCCGGTACTGGGCCGCAGCCTCTTTGGTCTGTGAGTTGCTCAGAGTTTCAAAATACTGGCTGCCACCCTGCGCCCAGATGATCGGGCGCTGCACCAGCCACTGCAAGGGATAAAGCAGCGTGCCAATGACCGCGCGCAGGGGCTGAGTCATCTGAAAACGAACGTCAGCCACCATCAGCAGCACCGCCAAGGCGCTAAATACTATCAACTTGGAAAGTGCCGACGGCCCCTGTCTGAAAAAAGGCGGCGGTGTGCCGTCCAGCGTACCCAGTGGCATCGCTGTGCCGCCTTGTTATTCGCTGGTGAAAATGGAACCCAGTCGTTCCATCTGCTCCAGTGCGATGCCACAGCCACGCACCACGCAGGTTAACGGGTCTTCGGCCACCAGCACTGGCAGGCCGGTTTCTTCGGCCAGCAGACGATCCAGGTCACGCAGCAAAGCGCCACCACCAGTCAGCATCATGCCGCGATCCGCGATGTCAGCACCCAGCTCAGGCGGGGTTTGTTCCAGCGCGTTTTTGACGGCCGAGACAATGTTGTTGATCGGATCGGTCAGAGCTTCAAGAATTTCGTTGCTGGAAATGGTGAAGCTGCGCGGCACACCTTCTGACAGGTTACGCCCCCGCACTTCCATCTCACGCACTTCGCTGCCGGGAAAGGCCGAGCCAATTTTTTTCTTGATCGATTCTGCCGTGGGCTCACCAATCAGCATGCCGTAGTTGCGTCGGATGTAGTTGATGATGGCTTCATCAAACTTGTCGCCACCCACTCGCACGCTGCCTTTGTAGACCATGCCACCCAAAGAGATCACCCCAACCTCGGTGGTGCCCCCGCCAATATCAACCACCATCGAGCCACTGGCCTCGCTCACCGGCAAGCCGGCACCAATGGCTGCTGCCATCGGCTCTTCAATCAAATAAACATCGCTGGCACCAGCACCCAGCGCACTTTCCCGAATGGCGCGGCGCTCAACCTGAGTCGAGCCACAGGGAACGCAAATGATGATGCGCGGGCTGGGCCGAAAGATCGAGCGTGGGTGCACCATCTTGATGAACTGCTTGAGCATTTGCTCGGTGACCGTGAAATCGGCAATCACGCCGTCTTTCATGGGCCGGATGGCCTCAATATTGCCAGGCACCTTGCCCAGCATGGCCTTGGCTTCTTTGCCAACTGCCTGGATGGTTTTTTTGCCTTGGGGTCCACCTTCGTGGCGAATAGCCACCACCGAGGGTTCGTCCAGCACAATGCCCTTGTCGCGCACGTAAATCAGGGTATTGGCGGTGCCAAGGTCAATGGCGAGGTCAGTCGAAAAATACTGACGAAATGATCCAAACATGGGTATATCCTCTTGGGCACATGGAGCGCTTCGGCCCACATGTCACCCGGTAACGTTGTCAAATAGGTAATGTGTTGGCTATCAACCGCACTCTCAAGGGTTGCCTTCCAAAGGCGGGATAATACCCTATAGCCTGTGCATAACTCCCTTATTGCACGGGTTTTGGCCTTGTTTTACACCCTGTTTGGATTGAAAAATTTATGTCTTTGACTGCTGCTGACATTGATCGGTTGGCCAATTTGGCCCGCCTGGGACTCCAACCCGAGGAACGCGCGCGCATGCTCACGCAACTCAATGATTTTTTCGGCGTAGTCGAGCAAATGCGGGCCGTTGACACCACCGGCATCCATCCTTTGGCGCATCCAGTGGCGGTGATAGGCGACATCGCCTTGCGCCTGCGCCCAGACCTGGTCAGTGAGCCGAACCAGCGCGAACTTAACCAGCGCAATGCCCCAGCGCTTGAAAACGGCTTGTTTTTGGTGCCCAAGGTAATCGAATAATATTTTTTTACATCATGACGCAAACATCAACTGAACTGCACCACCTCACGGTGGCGCAACTGACCACCCAGCTGCGCGAGCGCAAGGTCTCGGCACTCGAGGCCGCCCGTCATTTTTTGGCCCGAGCCAAAGCACACACCGAACTGGGCGCATTTTTAGACACCAATGAAGAAGTGACCCTGGCACAGGCCCGCGCTGCCGACATCCGGCTGGCATCCGGCAGTGCTGGCCCGCTGGCAGGCGTACCGCTCGCCCACAAAGACATCTTTGTAACCAAAGACTTCATTGCCACCGCTGGCTCCAAAATGCTCGAAGGCTATCGCTCGCCCTTCGATGCCACGGTGGTGGCCAAACTCGGCGATGCAGGCGTAGTGACCCTGGGCAAACTCAATTGTGATGAATTTGCCATGGGTTCGGCCAATGAAAACTCTGCTTACGGACCGGTAAAAAACCCCTGGGACAGCACGCGCACCCCGGGCGGATCTTCGGGTGGCAGCGCCGCTGCAGTGGCCGCGCGCCTGACACCGGCCGCCACTGGCACCGACACCGGTGGCTCAATTCGCCAGCCGGCTTCGTTTTGCGGCATCACTGGCATCAAGCCCACCTATGGCAGGGCTTCACGCTATGGCATGGTGGCGTTTGCCTCCAGCCTGGATCAGGCCGGACCCATGGCGCGCACCGCGCAAGACTGTGCCTTATTGTTGTCGGCCATGTGCGGGCCTGACCCGGACCGCGATTCAACTTCGCTGGACGTGCCTGCGGAAGATTTTTCGTTATCCTTAAATGCCTCCCTGGAGGGTTTGCGCATTGGCGTACCAATCGAGTTTTTTGGCGAAGGTTTGTCGCCGGATGTGCGGGCCACCGTTGATGCTGCCCTTAAAGAATTTGAGAAATTGGGGGCCAAACTGGTGCCCATCACGCTGCCGCGCACCCAGCTATCGATACCGGTGTACTACATCATTGCTCCGGCGGAAGCATCCAGCAACCTGAGTCGCTTTGACGGTGTCAAATTCGGCCACCGCGCGGACAAATACACCGACCTGGCAGATATGTACCGGCAAACCCGCGCCGAAGGCTTTGGCGATGAGGTCAAGCGCCGCATCATGATTGGCGCCTATGTGCTCTCGCACGGTTATTACGACGCCTACTACTTGCAAGCACAAAAAATCCGCAGCATGATTGCCGACGATTTTCAACAGGCTTTTAAGGTCTGTGATGTTATTGCCGGGCCGGTGGCCCCAACCGTGGCCTGGAAGCTTGGCGGCCATGGCAATGACCCGCTGGCGGATTACCTGGCCGACATCTTCACCCTGCCGGGCTCCCTGGCAGGCTTGCCCGGGATGAGTTTGCCGGTAGGCTTTGGTGCAGGCAGCATGCCCGTTGGCCTGCAACTGATAGGTAAGTATTTGCAGGAAAGCCGCCTGCTCAATGTAGCCCACCGTTTCCAGCAGGCTACCGACTGGCATAACGCCCGGCCCCAAGGATTTTGACCATGAACACAAGTATGCAAAAACAGAGCCCCGCCGCCAGCTCGTCGATGATCCAAGGCTATGAAGTGGTCATTGGCTTCGAGACCCACGCCCAGCTCTCCACCCAATCCAAAATTTTCAGTCGGGCAGCGATTGCCTTTGGCGCTGAACCCAATACGCAAGCCTGCGCGGTCGATCTGGCGCTGCCGGGCACGCTGCCCGTTATGAACATTGGTGCCGTCGAGCGTGCTATTGAATTCGGACTGGCCGTTGGCTCCCACATTGCGCCGCGCAGCATTTTTGCCCGCAAGAATTACTTCTACCCGGATCTGCCCAAGGGCTACCAGATCAGCCAATTTGAGATTCCAGTGGTGCAAGGTGGCGCTGTCGAGTTTTATCTGGGCGACGAGAAGAAGTCAGTCCGACTGGTACGAGCCCACTTGGAAGAAGATGCCGGCAAATCATTGCACGAAGACTTTATTGGCCAAACCGGCATTGACCTGAACCGTGCCGGTACGCCGCTGCTGGAGATCGTTACCGAGCCCGACATGCGCTCCAGCCTGGAGGCCGTGGCCTACGCCAAAGAACTGCACAAAATCGTTACCTGGATCGGCATTTGTGACGGCAACATGCAAGAAGGCAGTTTCCGCTGTGATGCCAACGTCTCGGTACGCAAACCTGGTGCTGAATTGGGCACGCGGCGCGAAATCAAAAACCTCAACAGCTTCAAGTTCATGCAGCAAGCCATTGACTATGAAATTCGCTGGCAAATCGAAGAAATAGAAGACGGCCGAGCGATCCAGCAAGCCACGGTGCTGTTTAACCCCGACAGCGGCGAAACCCGCGCCATGCGCACAAAGGAAGATGCCGCCGACTACCGCTATTTCCCAGACCCCGACCTGCCGCCTCTGGTGGTGTCAGATGATTGGGTGCAGCGCGTGCGAGCCAGCATGACGGAACTGCCCCGGGTCATGGCGCAGCGCTTTGCCAGCGACTATGGCTTGTCTGACTACGATGCCGCTGCGCTGACGCAAAGCCGCGCAGTGGCCGCCTATTTTGAGGATACAACCCAGTCCTGCGGTCAGCCCAAGCTGGTCAGCAATTGGATCATGGGCGAGTTATCGCGTCGCGCCAATGCCGACGAGATCGAGGTCAGCGCCTCACCCGTCACCCCCTCGCAACTCGCGCAATTGATCAACCGCATTCAGGACGGCACCATCTCCAACAATGCCGCACGCCAGGTCGTCGAAGTCTTGTGGTCCGCGCCTGGCAGTGAGGTCGATGTGGTGATTCAGGCCAAAGGGCTCAAGCAGATGAACGACACCGGTGCCTTAGAGAAAATTGTCGATGCCGTGCTGGCAGCCAATCCAAAGAATGTGGAGGAGTTCCGCTCAGGCAATGCCAAGGCGCTCAATGCCTTGGTCGGTCAAATCATGAAAGGCAGCCAGGGCAAAGCCAATCCGCAGCAGGTCAATGAATTGCTAAGGCAAAAGCTGGCTTAGAACGGGTGTGCCAGTGACCGGCACGGTGCACCATGACGACTAGGGCGTGGGAGCTGGAAGAGTTACGGTCCCGGCCATTCGCCACAGCGGTGTCAGGCGCGACAACTCTTCATCGAAGCGGCCGTTAACGCGCTTCAGTTCCACATCTTGCTCGGCCAAAAAGCGCTCTTGTGCGGCCAGGGTTTGCGACATCTCTTCAAGCTGCTGTCGCAGTTTTTGGGGCGCTTTGCTGGGGTCTTTTTTGTAAAACCCCATCTCATCGGTCAGTTTGGTGCGCTCAGCCTGTAACTCGGCTACACGCGAAGTAGCGGCCTGCTTGACCAGATTGATCTGGGCCAAGGCTTCAGCTCTTTCCTTGTGGTGCAGCGCTGGACTTGGGTAGCGTACCAACAGCGCCCGATCACGTCTTCTGTCTTCTTCCTTGCTGGCACGTTCCTCTTGCTCGGTCTTGTTTTTTGCATCAAGTTGCAAGCGTTCACGCGCCGTCAGGGTCGGCCCAACCCTGGCTTTGACGGTGCCACTGGGATTGAGTATTTTCTGTTCCCGGTCACTGCAATCCGTAATCGGGCGGTCCGAAGTGAGCTTGCGGCCCTTGGCATCAATGCAGGTGTAGATTTCAGGTGTTGGCACTGTCGATTGGGCGTGCACTGAAAGGCAAACCAAACTCAGCACCAAGCCTGGCATGGCGTGCCTGAGAAATGCGTCGAATACCGTAGTCATGATCAGCTTTCTTGTACGCCGTAACGCGAACGATAAGCGAGTATGCGCTGATGCACTTGCGCCAGCCCGTGAGCACGGTTAGCTTGCAAGTATTCCATCAGATCGGCCAGCTTGGCAATGGCACAGACTTGCAGGCCAAGCTGCTGCTGCACATATTGCACCGCACTGTGGTCCACGTCCTGCCCGTTCTCGGTGGCTTTTTCCTGGCGATCCAGCGCAATCACAACGGCGTGGGCGGTGGCACCGGCCGCTTCGATGATGTGAATCGACTCCCGCACCGCAGTACCCGCAGACATCACGTCATCAACCACCAACACTCGCCCTTTGAGTGGTGCACCGACCAAGGTGCCGCCTTCGCCATGGTCTTTGGCTTCCTTGCGGTTGTAGGCAAACGGCACGTTTCGGCCCAGCCGTGCCAGTTCCACGGCCAGCGCCGCGCCCAGGGGAATTCCCTTGTAGGCTGGCCCGAAAATCATGTCAAATTCAATGCCGCTAGCCAACAGGCGCTGCGCATAAAATTGCGCCAACCTACCCAATTTAGCACCGTCGTCAAATAGACCAGCGTTAAAAAAGTAGGGGCTCATGCGGCCTGCCTTGGTTTTAAATTCTCCAAAACGCAGAACTCCGCAGTCAACCGCAAATTGCACAAAATCTTGCGCCAGCAGATCTTGCGCTGGCACCAGAACTGCACTTGTTTCAATACTTTCAGACACGGGGAATTCCTTGTTCAAATTAACCAGCCTCAACCTTAATGGCATCCGTTCCGCCACTTCCAAAGGCCTTGAGCCCTGGTTGACCCAAATGATGCCAGATTGTATTTGCGTGCAAGAGGTAAAAGCGCAGGCGGCCGACCTGGCCGGACGTTTTGAAGAACTCGCCGGCTTGCGCGGGTACTTCCATCTGGCTGAAAAAAAAGGCTATTCGGGCGTGGGCATCTACACCCGCCACGAACCCAGCGAAGTACTGACCGGGATCGGTTCACCCGAGTTTGATGCCGAGGGCCGCTATGTGGAACTGCGTTTTGATGGCAACGGTGTCAAGCGCTCCATCATCAGTTGCTACTTTCCCAGCGGTTCCTCCGGCGAGGAGCGTCAACAAGCCAAGTACCAGTTTCTCGACCTGATGTTTCCGCATCTGCAGACCCTCACAATCCAGCGCGAATTTATTTTGTGTGGTGATGTCAACATCGCCCACCAGCAGATTGACCTGAAGAACTGGAAAAGCAATCAAAAAAACTCAGGTTTCTTGCCACAAGAGCGGGACTGGATGACCAAGCTTCTTGGTGCAGCCGGCTTGGTTGACGTGTATCGGCAATTGCACCCCACGGCTACCGACGAGTCTTACACCTGGTGGAGCAATCGTGGGCAGGCCTATGCCAAGAATGTCGGTTGGCGGCTGGACTACCATCTGGCCACCGAGGGCCTGGCTCAGGCAGCCCGTTCGGTGGAAATTTACAAGGCAGAAAAGTTCTCCGACCATGCGCCCATCACGGTTGCGTACGACTTTAAGCCGTGAGCGCAGCCTTCTTCCATTGCCTGCATGCAGTTGCAAAATTATTTAGCGTTTTGCAAGCCTGATGCGCATAATATGCGCATCCCTCTGTCTGGAGACTAATAATGCAAACCAGTGCCGCGTCGACTCGTAAACGGCCCGTCAATCTCACACTTAACGAGTCCCTGGTCGTGCAGGCCAAGATCTACACCAACAACCTTTCGGCCACTATGGAGCAACTGTTGGCTGAGTTTGTCGTGAACCAGCAGTGCGCACAACGTGATCGTCAGGGAGCGGCCGATGCCTGTGCGGCCGACTGGAATGCGGTGTACGCGGCACTCGGCTCGTTTGCAGACGAGCACACCACTTTGTAATGGCGCAATTCGATATTCATCGCAACAAGGGGGCATTGCGCGATTCGATTCCTTTTGTTGTGGTCGTTCAGTCTGCTCAGTTTGACCGCTACCGCAGACGCGTTGTCGTACCACTGGTGCGTCATTCCTTACTTCCACACGACACACCCACCGTGGGTGCCAGAATGAACCCTGTTTTTGTCATCGACGGTGTTCGTGTTGTCCTGCATTCGCTGGACATTGTCTCGGTGGCTCTCGATCAATTAGGCGAAGTGGTCGGGTCGCTGGAGCCAGAGGGGCAAATCATTGCCGATGCGCTTGACGAACTGCTAACCCGGTCGTGGGGATAACAGAATGCAGGTTTTTTGTCGCTTTGGCTAGCAACTAAGGGCCTGGCTCAGGCAGCCCGTTCGGTGGAAATTCACAAGGCAGAAAAGTTCTCCGACCACGCGCCCATCACGGTTGCGTACGACGGGGCGCTTTGAGTCGCGCACTCCCGTTGCAAATACCTGCCATTCAAGAATCAAGCGCTGATTCTTGAATGGCCTTCAACTTTTCTGACACCCGAGCCTGATCGTGGCAACTCAACTTTTGCGTAAGCGCTATTGTTTTTTTGTTGCCTGCACATCACCCTCATCAGTCCCGGAACTTGTGGTGAAGGCAAAGTTGGCGGCCGTTTTGGCCGTGTCGAGCATCACAATTCCGGCAAAGTCTTTGGTGGTGGAAGCGCCCAGATTGGTACAGGTCTCGCTCAGGCCGAGGTCAAAAACACCCACTGGCACCGGCACTGAATGAACCGCCACGGTGCCGGTATAACTACAGCCACTGCTGCTGCTGCCCGTCAGAGCACCAGCGGCGCTGACGCTCCAGGTGATCACCACCGAGCCAGCGCCTTTGCTGCCAACCCAGGTTCCGGTTAGATCGCTCAACAAGGCCGGCGTTGTGTAGCGCGCGTCGTTGCTGAAGCTGAAACTCTGGGGTTGACCTGCCAGCGTCAGCGTACCTGACAGGGCGGTAGTGTTAACCGCCGCTGACAGGCTCACCGCCGCAGGCACAGCCGTCGAACCTGAAATATATTGCTTGGCATTGCCAGCATAGGCCGTCGTTGTACCTTCAAGCGTGCCCGCGTACATCTGCAACTGCCCGGCATGGTTAACCACAATCCAGGTCTTGCCGCTCGACAGCACCACCGCCGAAGCAGCGTCGCCAGCCACAGTGCCAGGTGCTGACACTGACCAGGGTGAGCGGGTCTCCATCGGGATCGCTGTCGTTGGCCAGCACGTCGATGACGAGACTGCTGTCCTCGGCCAGGGTG
>CAIYNH010000435.1 GCA_903927495.1 uncultured beta proteobacterium | reverse complement strand
TTCACTGGCTCAAAGGTATCTCTTTTGTATTGCGCCAGCTTGGCCTGCGCTGTCAGCGTTCCAATCAACGAACCCGGCATGGTCCGGTATTCCAAATCCTTGTTGTCGGTCAGGACGACAACACCGTTCGAGTCGGTGATGAAGGCGTTGTTGGGCTTGGTCCAGCGCTGCAAGCCCGTGATGTCGTGTTTGACCACCAACGATCCAATGAATTGCTGATGCTGGTCCTGAATTGGATAAGAGTAAAAAAGCCCCGGAACTCGGCTGACCTTGCCAACGGCATACTGCTGACCAGCCCTGCCTTCGTGCGCTTGGCGAAAATATTCACGCTCCGAATAATTGGTACCCACAAAGCTGGTGGCAAGGTCTGCGTTGCTGGCTGCGATGCAATCGCCCGCTGCATTCAAGAGCCAGATTACATCGGCATCGAGTCCGGCTGCCGCGGTGACGAGAAAGTGATGCAGTCCTGAACGCTGGCTGTTTTCACTCCACAGTCGCTTGCGGTCGTCGTATGCCAGTTTTGAAGGGGTCGCTTGTGCACCGAAAGGTGCCAACTGCTGTTGCACGGAAATTTCACCGGCGAATATGCGTGGAACATTGCGCAGAATACGCAGGGCGTTGTCTATTTCACTGGCAACGCTATCAACTTGTTTGTGGACCTCAATTGCGCCATCACGGTAGCTCACCTCGGTAGCGCTGGCGGCATACTGGGTTGACACGATCCAGGCCAAGGCGAACCATGCCAGCAACAAAATACCAACCACCTTGTAGATGTGCGCGGCAGAGCGGGTGAACAGGTGAGCGAAAAAATTTGCCACTCGAGGTACTCCGATGTCTGCATTTTCAGAAGTGTTTCGTGGCATACCTCATCTTTCGCTAATTTGATTCCGTAGTGTCCCACAGGTCATCACTTTGATGTCACAAGGTGTCCTGTTGTTTATAAGCTGGTCGGGGTTTCAAAAGCTGTCATTCTAATGTGCAGAGCTTCCGCTTGAGCTATTTCCGCACCGCTAATGTCGGCGCTGCCAGGCCTTGATCAGGGTTTTGCGCATGATGTCCGGCATGACCGGTTTTAGACAAAAGCCATCCACGTTTTGATCCATCGATTTGTTGAAGTCTGACGGCTGGTGTGAACCGGTCACCATGACGATCACCGTCTGCGGCACCAGTCGACGCAACTGACCAAGCAAGGCCCAACCATCTATATCAGGCATGTAGAGATCCAGCAGGATGAAGTCAGGTCGGTGCCGTTGCGCCAAACGTTTGGCTGCTTCGCCGTCGCCGGCAAAAAAAATCTTGCTGGCACCCAGCCGCGTGAGTACGCTGCCCACGACCTCTTGCGAAAAATCGTCGTCATCGATGACCAGGTAGTTGTACTTTTTAAAATCGGTCTCTGTCATTTAACTGCTCCTTTTCCCTCGAATAATAATAGCCGTGATTCAATAACCTTATGAACCACCCAATGATGCCAGCTGGTCAAACCTATTCGAATAATAATTGCATCCAGGCCTTTCCAGGCTGGCGCTAATAGCTACATTTAGCATAGCATATCAATCTGGTTTGATTGGATGAAAATAACTAATCGCAAGCCTGCGAATTGGGCTAAAGTCAAATAGTGTCGAGCAAAAATGGAACCTATGAATAGGAACTCAGATGGCAAATCCAAATAACCCAACTGCATCTTCAGACTCAAACATTCAGATGGTTTTTGAGCGTCAGGGGCGTACTGCGCTGCAGTTGCGAAGCTCTACCGCGGCGCAAAGAATTGCAAAAATCAAAATGCTGCGAGACGCTGTTATTGCCCATACCGATGCCTTTTACGAAGCCGCCTATCTAGATTTCAAAAAACCACCTGGCGAAGTCGATGTGGCAGAAATTTTGCCGGTTTGCGCCGAGGCCGATGATGCCATTGCCCACTTGGCGCAGTGGATGAAGCCGACTCGGGTCTGGCCGACGCTACTGACAGCGGGTACCCAAAGCCAGGTGCAGTACATGCCGCGTGGGCGCTGCCTGATCATCTCGCCATGGAATTACCCGGTGAACCTGACCTTCGGTCCCTTGGTTTCGGCCATTGCTGCTGGCAATACAGCCATCATCAAACCGTCAGAGATGACGCCGCATCTGTCGGCGTTGATGTCGAAAATTGTCCGGACCGCCTTTGCCGAGGATGAGATCGCAATTTTTGAAGGAGAAGCGGATGTGGCTCAGTCGCTGTTGGCACTGCCGTTTAATCACATCTTCTTTACCGGCAGCCCTGCGATTGGAAAGCAGGTCATGGTCGCGGCAGCCCGGCATCTGGCCAGTGTCACGCTGGAGTTGGGCGGCAAGAGCCCGACAGTGATTGATGCAAGCGCCAATATTGAGTTGGCAGCACAAAGCGTGATGTGGGCCAAGTTTTCCAATGCCGGGCAGACCTGCATTGCCCCTGACTATGTGTTTGTGCATGAAAGTGTCAAACAACAGTGGCTGGCAAGCTGCACTGCGATTCTGCAAAAAGCCTACGGCAGCACGTTTGAAGATCAGCAAAATTCCCCACACCTGGCGCATATCGTCAATTTCAGGCACACAGCCCGGCTGAAAGCTCTGCTCGATGATGCCCGCAAGCTTGGTGCCAAACTACTGACCGGCGGTGGCGTTGACGAGTCAGACTGTTTTATTGCGCCAACGTTGTTGGACGACGTACCGGCTGAGGCCAGCATCATGAAGGAGGAAATTTTTGGTCCGTTGCTGCCCGTGATTCCGTTTTTAAATCTGGATGATGTGATCGCCAGGATCAATGCCGGACCCAATCCGTTGGCGCTGTATATCTACAGTCAGGACAAGGTCAACATTCAGCGTGTGCTGCAGCAAACCTTGTCGGGAGGGGCCTGTGTCAACCATGCCTTGCTACAGTTTCTTCATGCTCGATTGCCTGTTGGGGGGGTCAATAATTCAGGCATCGGAAATGCGCATGGGATTTATGGGTTCAAGGCTTTCAGTCATGAAAAAGCCGTGCTGCGGACCCAGGTTTCATTCGCTGCCACGATGTTTAAGGCCGGCGAGGTTCCGCAGTACCTGCGCAAGGCGCTGAAATTCTTCTTTTTGTGATCAAGCGCAGGCCTGCTTGGTGACCCAGGCTGTAGCCCCGTCCACGCTGCGAAATTCATCCAGAGCGCGAACCGGAACGTCCGGATGGCGTTCGCACCACATTCGACTCAAAGCAGAACCGCCGCCGACTTCAAGAACACAGCTAATTTGCCGCTCAGCGATGGCATCCATGCAGGCTGACCACTGAACAGTGCAAGCCAATTGTTGGCTCAATGCCAACCGAAGCTGCATCGGTTGCCGCGCCAGTTGGCCTGATGCGTTGAGCGCCACCGGACATTGAGGTGCTTCAAAAATAATAGTGCTCAACGCTTTTGCGTAGGCGTTCGCAGCCGGAATCATCCATGAAGAATGGGATGCCACGCGGACCTCTAGCCGGGTGCAGCCAGCACCTAGTGCCTGCAGTTGGGCGTTGGCCTGGTGCAGCGCCTTATCTGTGCCGGCAAAGATGCCATGAACCGGGCTGATGCGGATCGCACACTCCAGGCTCAAGGGTGCGCACTCTGCCAACACCGCAGATTCGGCCATGCCAGTCACGCCCAGTAGCCCAGTGGCTTGGTGGGCAACTGCTCGATCCATCAACTGTGCGCGCAGGCCGGCCAACTCGATGGCTTGGGCGTGGGTCAGCGCCCCGGCACAGCCCATGGCGGCCAACTCGCCCACGCTGTAACCTGCTACTGCAACCGGGCCTGTGGACAAGCGTTGGCGCACGGCAGTCCAGGCAGCTAGCGCTGTGCCCGTGATCAGCACCTGTGCAAAGGCGTTGTTGGATTTGAGTGCTGGCACCTTGAGTTGCTGGCGCCAGTCAGAACCAAGCTGTTGTTGCATCAGCCCCAGCGCCGCAGTGCAGGCGGGTTCAGCCTCCAACCAGGGCAGCATGTCTGGGTGTTGGCTGGCTTGTCCGGTAAACAAAACGGCGTAGCTCATGGGGCAAGGCGCATCAAATGAAACTCATCCAGCAGGCGCTGGCCAGCACATCGGCAGCGCCGCCGGGTGAGAGTCTGCGCTGCATAAATGCAGTATGTACAGCGCGTGCCTGCTGCACCCAGTCCGACTGGAAAACGCCGCCGGATGCCAGAAAATGACTTGCGGAACTCTGTACAAAATGCAAACTCGCAATGCCGCCCCGGTGCACCACGTTGGTGTCGTCCAGCGCCGCCATGGTGGC
>CAIYNH010000434.1 GCA_903927495.1 uncultured beta proteobacterium | reverse complement strand
GCTTGGGTTTCAGTGACGACCCCGAAGGAGCCCAATTGCAGCCCAAGCACGGCCGATGCCACCGTGATCCCGGCAATGCGAGTTTGCGTTGGCGATACCCCGGCGAGCCGGATCAAAGGCCGATATAGCAAAGGGTAGGCTACCAGAGCGGTGCATATGCCCAGATTAAAAATGTTGGCACCCAACGCCAGCAAACCTCCATCGGCAAAAAACAGCGCCTGTACCGTCAGCACCGAGGCCATCACGATCAAGGCGGCATGGGGCCCGAGCAAGACCGACAGCAGCAGTCCACCACCGATATGTCCGCTTGAGCCAGTGCCAGGGACGGTAAAGTTGATCATTTGTGCAGCAAATACAAAGGCACCCAGAACGCCCATCAGGGGCACCAGATTTTCACGTTCATCAGCGCGAACTTGGCGCGCGGCCCATGCCAACGTTGCCCCAGAAGTCACCCAAAAAGTGACTCCAACGGCAGGAGAAAGTAGCGCATCGGCCATATGCATGATGAACCTCGCAGGTTGAGCGTAGGAAGATTTTTTTTATTGTATTACCGACCAAAGCCAAGCAGCAAACTAAATACCGATGCTTGTTATCCCCAAGCAAACTTCGACTAGCGGAATCTTTTGCTAACCCAAATGGCGTAGGCTTGCGGAAAGGCTGCCTGGTAGCGTGCTTGGTAAAACCGGGCCTCGGGCAGGTTCTCAAGCATGAGCGCACTGTCAATGATCACTTCCACGACCCGTGCCTCGGGTGAAAAATGCAGCATCTCTTTGGCAAGTTCGTTCATGTACTGCGCATTGTCTGGGCGCAAATCGGTGATGGTGAGTTCGGCAAACCGTACTTGATCCTGGTACAGCCGCACCTCGCGGGTTCTCTCCAGCGTCTGGTCCCGGTACTTGATGGCGCGCTGCTCGGGTGGCAGATAAATCTGGCTCGCACGGTTGTAGTTCAAGCTGGCGTAACTACAAAATGCTATTATTAAAATAGCTGAAGATGCTTGCCAGTAGGGCGATAGAGTCGGTTTTGTTAAATTATTCTTTTGCCATAAAAAGTACACACAAAGCCCTGCAGTCATCTGAAACGGCCCGTACCATAGTGGATACTCCAGCAGGCTGTGCAGAAAAATCACGGCCAAAACGGCCCAGACCAACTGCCGGGTGGCATCGGCTTCCCGCCACGGCTTGGCTCGCCAGACCAGCCAAGCGCCGGTCCCACTAGCCAGCACAGCAACCGGAATTCCCAGTTCGACGGCGATGTGCAGCGGCAAGTTATGCGCGTTATCCAAAATGTCGCAGAAGCGCGCGCCGGGGTACAGCGTCATGAAATGAGCATAGTCTAAATCGCCCCAACCCCAACCCAGCCAAGGTTTGAGTGCTATCAAATGCAGTACATTGGCCCACAGGGTCAAGCGGCTTGCACAGACCGCGTCGCCAGCGCGCAAGCGAGACCAGGCCCCGCTCGCCAATGGATCGAGTCCCGCCAGCCAGGGCAGGGCGAGCGTGGCGATGGCGTAGGCCAGGCCAGAGGCCACCAGTGCATGGCGTACCGCATTGTGGGGTGCTCCTCGCGTTGCGCTTGGTTTGGTGCGGTGCTGCCAAAAAAGCGTTAAGCCCACGACCAACATCAGCTGAAACAGACCGGTACGCGATGACGAGGCTGCATTGCCCATACCAAATAGCGCGGCGAGAGTCACCACCAACGCCACTTGCCAACTCAGTTGTTGCTGGGAGACGGCGCTATTTTTCGTGGTGAGAACGGGCAACTGTGCTGCCCACCACAGCAGGGCGGCCAGGCCAATGTTTAACAACGAGGCAAATTGGTTGCGCTGGCGCAAATTGCCAAAGGCTTCCCCGACAACCGTGTGATTAACCCACTGCCCCAGTCCTGCGGTAGCGCCAAAATATTGCAGTAATCCAATCCAGGCGCTGAGCAGGGCTGCAATCACCCAGGCCAATACGGTCACCCTTACTGTCGAATCGTTTGGTTCGATTGGCGAGAGGGGCTTTGCAATGACCCAGGTCAGCAACAGCAGCGCCGTGCAAAGCCAGGAAAATAACAGTGGCACCACCGCCGGCGTTGGCCCGAACGTAAACGGGTTAAGCCAGGGCAGCGTGATGAAAATGACGGCAGCAATGTTTGGCATCTGGGTTTGGGGCCGAATCACAGGCGCTCAGTCAGAGCAGGGCTGGCCAGGGGTTTGGTTTCGCAGTTATCTGGCTCTGTCCGGCATTGGTAGATTCGGGAAGACCAGATGGCGATCATGGCATGCTGAAATCTATTCGCAAATCTGCCTGCATCAAACAAGGGCGAGGCGAGCGCTCGTGCACGCAAGCCTAAACGTAAAGCGCGAAGGGATTTGAGGTCTTGAGCATGCCCCACCACAAGGTCAACATACTGATCTTCGCTGCTCGCAACCCAATCGCCAAGACCGACACACCGCAAAAGGCTTTCCCCTTGTCGCGCCAGCAGCGTTGCACCGGTCAAGGTGATGGTTGGCACACCCATCCAAAGGGCTTCCGCCGTTGTTGTTCCGCCGGGGAATGGGAAGGTGTCCAAAACAATGTCGACCTGCGAGTACGCGTTGAGGTAATCGTCCCGAGTAGCGCCGCCATGGATATCGACCCTGCCAGGGTCAATGCCGGCGGCTGCCAGGCGTGCCAGCATGTCCTGCTGCGCGGCCGGAAAGCCCAATTGCCAATTTTGCAAACGCAAACGTGAATCGGGCAGTGCAGCCAAAACCCTCGACCAAAGAGCCAGTACTGCATCGTTGATTTTGCTGAGAATCTGGAATGAACCGAAGCTAATCAACCGCTTGCTAATTGCCGGTAAATCAGAAACGGTGATCGGTTGGGTTGTCACCGGTGGTGTAAAACAGAAACGTGTGTCGGGCAAATACCAGGGTTGCTCAGAAAAGTGGGAGCTATTGGCGGGTGGCACCGACACGGCATCCAGCAAAATATAGTCCATCTCTGAGACCCCAGTGCTGGCCCAATAGCCCAGCCAAGCGACCTGAACGGGTGCCGCACGCCAGGCAAAAACCGGCAAACGGTTGTTGGCGGTGTGACCAGCCAAGTCAAGCAAAATATCTATTTTGTCGGCATGAATTTGGGCCGCAAACTGCGTATCACTCAATTCTGTAACCGAGTTCCATTCGGCAAAAAATGGCTTGATTCGAGCGGTGAGCTGATCCGATTTCAGCCACGTCGAGTAAGCCACAAGGGTAAGTTTTGTCGGATCTATTTTTCCTAGTACAGCTTCCAGGAAATTCCCCACCGGGTGGTTGCGCAGGTCTCCAGAAACCAGCCCGATGCGCAGTGGCCGCCCGCGCGTCGGCATTAAGGCCCAATCCCATGCAGTAAATGGTTTGGCCCGTGCGCTGATTTTCCTGCCGAATTCTGAAGCCGCTTGCAAATACGTTTGTGGCGAGCACGCCGGGTCAAAAGTCATGGCGAACAGCAAATTTTGGTGTGCAGCCGTATGCTGGGGGTCGAGTTGCAAAATTCTGCGATAGCACTGGATAGCCTCTTTGAGGGAGCCCTTGTTCAGCAAGGCTCCACCCAGATTAAGCTGGGCGACGGCATCTTCTGGTGACAGTTTCAGGGCGTTGCGAAAAGCATGGATGGCACCATACACCTCACCCTGATGGTGCAATGCCAGTCCGACGTTGACCGACAGTTGCGCATTCAAAGGGTCAAGTTCAACAGCGCTGCGATAACCGATGTACGCTTCTTGGAACTGGCCGCGCAAGAAATGGATATTGCCAATGGCGTTCTGAAAGACGGCACTTTCCGGTTCCAGTTTTGCCGCCGATTGAAAGGCCTGCAAGGCTTCCTCCAGCTTTTGCTGCTTCTCGCAAGCATGCCCCAGGTTCCAGTGCGCGTTGGCAAAATCCGGGCGAAGCGCCAAGGCTTTTTCAAAACACGCCTGTGCCGCCGTGGCATCGCCTTCTGCCGCAATAACGTTGCCCAGATAAAAGTGGAAATCCGCTAATGACGGGTTTAAGTCGATGCCCCGTTGAATGATCTGTTTGGCAGATTCCAACTCGCCGCTTTGAAATAAAACGCGACAAAGGTCCCGATACGCCAGTTCAAAGTCGGGCTGTAGTGCTATGACCTTGAGGAATGCAGCCTTTGCCAATGGCAAGTTTTGGTCGCGCTCATGCAGCCCACCCAGCATGTACCAAGCGTCCAGGTTAGAGGCATCGAGCGCGATGGCTCGCTCTAGCAAGGGTCTGGATTCATTGTGCAATTCAAGTTCAGATTTGGCAAAAGCCAGGTTCACCAAGGCGGCAACGTTGTCGGGAGCAAGTCGCACGGCGTTCTGATAACAGCGCGCTGCATCTGCCACGTTGCCAGCCTTCAGCGCTTCGTTGCCAAGCTTGCGCCAGTTGGGTGCCAGAGTAGGCGGTGTCGTGCTCGGGGCCACCAGCGACTGCTCAAGCCGGGCTTGCAAGTTAGCGCGGTTTTTTTCGAATTTCTTCGCCAGCCATTTCAACATGCTTGCCTCCCAATGTACCTTGACCCACAAGCAAGCATCGTCATTGCAATCTGGCTACCAGCCACTGCGTCAGCTTGTCGATGTATCCGGCCTCGTAGCCAGCGTCTTTGAGGGCCCACTTGAAGGCGTTGCCCAGTTGTGCAGTTTTGTAAATATTGAGCTTGTTCTGGCGCCTGAAGTCGATCACCTGGTGGTTCATTTTTTCAAGAACCTGCTTCGATTTGCTGGCAAATTGTTTTTCACTCAAACCCGCGTTTGCGGGAATGCGTTCGATGAAAAAACGTGCCATGGCGGTGCCAAAATTTTGTGCCTCGCGGGCATCAAACCAGGAAAAAAACATACCAAACCTTGTTAAACAGTAGCAATAAGTGTCTCACGCCCACCAGGCAATGAATTTGGTTGCCTGCATGTCACCTTCCCATAATGGCACTATAGCGCCGCTCAAGTCATTGGTTGGGCGCTTCAAGCCATTGAGTGGATGCGAGTTTGGGGTTGATCTTGCGCTGATTTTCCCAAATTCGACCGCATGCTTTGTACTCATCAGGTTTCATCACCTTGGACATCATTTTCATTCTTGTCTGAGCTTCGTCAGAAAACCCGTTCATGGCCAATGTGGCGGTATGGAGGTAGAGGTTGGAGGTGCTGGGGAATGCATCGGAGGCACGGCGCATCCAGTTCAACTCTTCCTGGCTCAAACCCGCATGTGGTGTCAATCTTCCAAGCTGGATAAAGGCTTGTAGCTGAGAAAGCACCAGGGTCTCAGGTACGACTGCAGGTTGTTGCATGTTGTACGCGCGTTCAAATCGAAGTGCCTGGAAGTCTGCTTCCATACGCAGGTAATCTCGCGTGATGAGGCCAAGTAATGTGGCTGCACCAAGCCAACAAATTACCAGGGTGGTTCGGGTGCTGCTGAAGACGATG
>CAIYNH010000433.1 GCA_903927495.1 uncultured beta proteobacterium | reverse complement strand
TGCCAATGTCAGAGAGCGTGATCGTGACCCCGGCAATGTTGTAAATTTTGTCGGCGAACAAACTTGGAAATGGGTGGGCCTCAGCGCTATAGCCGGCCCGCACACCATTGCGCATGGCGATCGATAGGCCAATGGTTGCCACCACAATTGGCATCATGCCAAATTTGAAGAGCGGATCTACCACCCCGCGTTTGAAGACCCAGCCCAGCACCACCACTGCCAGGATGACCGAGAACACAAAGCTCACGGCCACTGGTGCGCCAAAAGACATAAAGCCCAGCATCATGAATGCCGGCAGCATGACAAATTCGCCCTGGGCGAAATTTATCGTGCCACTGGCTTGCCACAGCAGCGTGAAGCCCAGAGCAGCTAGCCCATAAATGGCACCAGTAGCCAGACCACTGAAGAAAAGTTGTAAAAAATCGGTCATGATCTGGCCTGTTTGCTTTCAAACTTACTTGGCAGCGCCCAAAGCTGGCACGGTGGCAGTGACCACTTGTTTGCCGTTCTTGACTTCCACCATAAAACTCTCTCGGTCCAGGTCACCATTTTGATCAAAAGTAACATCCATCAATACGCCCGGAACTTGGGCTGCAGAGACTTTGAGACCGTGCATCGCAACCGCTACCGCCTTGCGGTCAAGCTTGCCTACTTTTTCAATGGCACTTTTCAGGATGTACATGCCAGAGTAGCCCTTGATACCGTTGTGGTCAGAGATGTAGTTGTATTCTTTTTCAAACTTGGCGCGGTATGCACGAATCGTAGGAATAGGCGCATCCACTGTAACGCCCACATGCGCAATGGCCCCATTGGCAGCTTCGCCAGCCAGCTCAATCACCTTTTGATTGGTCAGCGTAGTTTCACCAATCACTGGCTTGGTCCAGCCTTGTTTACGCAGTTCGCGCAGCAAGCGAGCTGATTCCTCTTCGTTGGTGTAGGCAAAAATGCCATCTGCATTGCTTTGCTTAGCTTTGAGTACAGCGGCTGAAAAATCGACCTGCCCCGAATCCGTGGAAACTTCCGCGACCACTTTAGTAGCGGAGTTGCCTAAGGCCTTCTTGATTGCGTCCAGACCACCCTTGCCAAAATCGTTATTGACATAGATTACAGCCAGGGTTTTCAACTTGGCTTGGTCAGTGATGTATTTTGCCACCTTGGGCATCGCCGCAGCCTGGGTAAAACTGGTGCGAAAGATATAGGGGTTGCCCTGTGTAGTTATATTGGCCGCTTCCCCACCTGTGAAGTTAGGGATTTCAGCCTTTTTGCTCTCAGCCATGCTGACATTGATCGAGCCTGAGAATACCGGGCCAAAGATGGCAAAAACGTCATCATCAACAGCCTTTTGGGTTTGACCCTTGGCCACGCCTGGGTTGGTTTGGGTGTCATACGTACTGGTGACGATCTTCTTGCCCAAAATGCCGCCAGCGGCATTGATCTCTTTCACGGCAAGTTCAACCCCGTTTTTGAACGTGGTGCCCACCGAGGCCCCAGCGCCCGAGAGTTCAACAATGTTGGCGATCTTGATAGTTTCTTGACTAAAAGTGACGCTGGAGCCTGCCAGTAAAGCGCAAGCAGCTATTATTTTGAGAGTAAATCGTTTTTGCATGAGAGTGTCTCCGTTGTGGTTAATAGATAAATGAGAAATCGAACGCGGTGAAAAATCAGGGTTGAAGGTGCATTTCCGCCAGCAATGTCGCTGGATAAATTTGCTTTCGAATGGTATCGGTGTCTTGCCGCAGGGCTGCGGCAACATCGACAAAACCAAAAAAATCCATGTACAAGTGCGCTTGCTGGAGCAGCATCTCAAAACCCGGCTCGGCGTGCAAGCCGCGCGCACGCGCCGCGCAGACCAGCGGTGTAGGATAGTTTTTCATCACAATGTCCAGCAGCACCGCTTGTGGCTCAAGCATTGTTACATCGCAAGGCAGGGGGTCGGTGGTGCTGAGACCCAGGGGTGAGGCATTGATGACGAGATCAAAACCAGCGGGAGAACTGCTGTTGACCGAATAAACCCGGGGCGTGTGATGCGCAGACAGACGTAATGCTACTTCCAGCGCTTTTCCAGACGTAGGGTCAAAAAAGGCCACTTCTGCAACTGCCCCTCCCATTCTGGGTTGCACTAGCGATGCCCCAATGGCCGCCGCCGCACCGCCCGCGCCAAGGATCAAGACTTTTTTCTCGGCATAAGCGATGTTGAAGTAATTCAGCGAGCTGACAAATCCTTCGCCATCAAACAAGCCGCCTTCAAGCGTGCCATCGGTGTTGCGCCGAACCGCATTCACTGCACCGGCCAGGCGTGCCAGATCATTGCAGACATCCAGCACATCCAGCACCGGCACTTTGTGCGGAATAGTGACCCAAAGGCCTTTGATATTTTTGGCCAGAAACGCTGCTTTGACAAAAGTGTGCAAGTTTTCCGGGGCCACCTGCACCGGCACCAGTACGGCATCGTGACCAAACTGTGCAAACAAGGGGTTAAAAATCTCGGGGGCCAGTACCTGCTCGACCGGATCCCCCAAGATCAGATAGACATCAGTGCTGCCGCTGACAGCAGGCATAGTGCATGGCTGATGGGAGGGGGTAAATCGTTGATCGTTCATAATTGTGCTTCGGAGCGAACTTTATCTAACTAAAATCGCCATAAAAAATGATAATTCTACTATTTGATCGATTAATGAACTCAATTAATCGATAATCGATCGTATTGAGGGTATCTACTGAGATTGTCGGCAACTATTTCCCCAGGAGTATTAGACATGTCGAGCACGGTTATCCCACCGAAAAACAACACGCCAGTTGCCGCGCTGGACAAACGCGACTGGATCGCTGGCCTGGAAAAAGGATTGTCAATCATTGAAGCCTTTGACGATGCCAATCCGCGCATGACCGCCAGCCAGGCCGGAGTGCGCTGTGGCATGACACGTACTGCAGCACGGCGTTATCTATTGACTTTGACTTATCTGGGTTATGTAGCTACTGACGGCAAATTATTTTGGCTAACGCCCCGAGTGTTGCGACTGGGGCAGTCGTACCTGGAATCGGCCCGACTGCCACGCATCGTGCAGCCATTTTTGCAGCGTGTGACATCGGGCACCCAGGAAATTGCGTATGTGAGTGTCATGGATGGTGATGATGTGGTCTACATTGCCCGCAACGGCTCCACCCGCAGCATGAATACCGGGGTGGTGCTGGGTTCAAGGGTGCAGGCGCAGGTCACAGCCGCGGGCATGCTGATGCTGGCGCTGCGCGACCCCGAATGGCTTGAAAACTGGCTGGCCCACCATGAACTCAAGGCATACACCACCCATACCATCAACAACAAGGACCGCTTGCGCATTGAATTGGCACGCATCCGCCAGCGCGGTTGGGCCATCTCTGAACAACAGTTGGAACTGACCTACCGCGGTGTAGCGGTGCCGCTGATCGACCGAAAGGGCGACCTGGTAGGGGCCCTGAATGTCACCATGCCTATGGGGCACGAGAGCAGTGAAGATGCTACTTCGCGCGTATTGCCAGTTCTGATGGAAACCGCAAGGGCGATGCGTAACTTGATTTGATGCTGGGATACAACCCTCTCGCACCGTCCCGGTCAATCATTTTTTCGGCGTGTTTCAAGCTCCCGTGTTGATGATACGCAGCTGGGCGATTTCAAGAACCGGGTGATCGATTTTGTGCAAAAACGCCAGCGCTACCCTTGGCGATGCATTCAAAAGCCGAGAGATGTCCTCGATGTCATCTGGCAGTGCAGCATTGTCCCAACCCTGCATGGTGTGTCTGGCCAAGCGCACCGCTAGCACCACATTTCGCACATTAGCCCAATCTGCATGCCTATCGTCGCTGATGTTGATCAACAATTCCGGCAATCGCCAAAGCTTCATGAGGGATTGGCGCAGGTCAGCCACTTCGATACCGAGCACCTCGCGCTGAACCACTGTTGATCGCAGAGTGGCATCGGCTACTTGGGCATCGCGAATTTTTACGGCCAGAACCGGGGCATGAATCCACACAAGCATTTCAGCAAAGTCATGCAAAAACGCGGCCAGATGAATCACGGAGGCATCGGTGTCCCCCCTATGAACTGCAAAACCCAGAGCAAACTGGCCGGCGCGTTCTGCCCTCTTGAGCAACTGTTGCAAACCTTCCAATGCCTGGGGTTGATCCGCCAGCCAATCTTCGATACTTCGCTGAGGACCAAAATGCCTGAAGAACGGAGCAATGCCCATCAACACCAGTGAGGTAGTGATGGATTCGGTTTGGGTGGCTGCACCGGGCCTGCGCACACCAGCGACGCGTGCCAACAATTTGAGTGTCATCAGCGGATCTGACTGAATGACGGCGGTCAGCATGTTCGCATCGACATCATCCTCGATAGCGCGCAAGTCTTCCAGAGCTTTAGCAGTCGCAGCCAACACCGGGATTTCAGCGTGAAGAAAAAACTGCGTCCAGGCACCAATATGACTCAATGGCTCGGTCAGGTGCCGTCCCGGATTGGCAATCAATTCTGATGAGGGCAGATTTGTCATTTAAATCTATCAGTGTGAGGATGGGAAGTATGTTCGGGCCTGTTCGACTGGTCAAGCTAATTGGGTTGAATCACAACATAATGATGCCCAGAACTCACACGATAAGGCCAATATGTCAAACCAAGATGCCCCCGCTACCGAAAGTAGCTCACGCCCCCCCACTCAGCCACGTCTGACCAGCCTTTCCCACGGCGGCGGTTGCGGCTGCAAGATTGCGCCCGGCGTACTTTCCGATATTCTCAAGAGCACTACCGACATGCCTATTCCCAAAGAATTGCTCGTTGGTATCGAGACTTCAGATGATGCAGCGGTGTACCTGCTCAATGATCAGCAAGCCTTGATCGCCACCACCGATTTTTTTATGCCGATCGTCGACGATCCGTTTGATTTTGGCCGCATCGCCGCGACCAATGCCATCAGCGATGTCTATGCCATGGGGGGCACACCGATCATGGCGCTGGCGCTGGTGGGTATGCCGATCAAGGTGTTATCCCTTGAAACAATAGGCAAAATTCTGGAGGGTGGTGCAAGTGTTTGCCGAGCTGCAGGTATCCCGATTGCTGGCGGCCACACCATTGACTCGGTTGAACCCATTTACGGATTGGTGGCCCTGGGACTGGTGCACCCGAGTCGGGTGAAACGCAATGCCAGTGCCCGGGTCGGCGATCGCCTGATTTTAGGCAAGCCGCTGGGGGTGGGTATATTGTCTGCTGCCCTCAAAAAAGAACAACTTGATGCGGCGGGTTATTCGCAAATGATTGCCATCACGACCCAACTCAACACCCCTGGACCAATTTTGGCCGCCTTGGATGGCGTGCATGCCATGACCGATATCACCGGTTTTGGTCTGGCCGGTCATGCATTGGAAATTGCGCGAGGTGCTCATTGCACGCTTTGTGTTGAATGGTCCCATGTGCCACTGCTTCAAGGTGCACGGGAACTCGCCTTGCAAGGCCATATCACTGGTGCGTCTGCGCGCAATTGGGCGGCCTACGGGCATGAAGTGAGATTGCCCAGGGATTTTGCACCCGTCGACCAAGCACTGCTGTCGGACCCACAAACCAGCGGTGGCTTGTTAGTGAGTTGTGCGCCGGAAGCGGCAGAGGCCGTGCTGTCGGTGTTCCGCAACATGGGGTTTTGCCATGCCACCGACATTGGTGAGGTGACGACCGCAACGGATGCGGGTGCAGGTTTGCTTGTGAGCTGATCTGAAATTTCTTCTGCAATGGTTATGGCGCACGTCTCCCGGCAAGTTCCGCAGGCCCGGACTGTCCGTATTTGCTGTATTTCTTTAGCACTTCCCTGTCGCGGCGCTCCTTGAGCCACCAAACCAAGTATCCCTGCGCAGTCCAATTGCCCCAATTGGCTATCACTCGTTTTTCTCCGAGTGATAAAAAATCAAGAAATTTATCTTTATACATTGACTCAGTCGGATCAATGCCAGCCAAAACAGAGCGCAAGTTTTTCGCCAACGCTGGCCCAACGTCGAACGAGGTATCCGTGCCAGATGCTAAATGAGTCATGTCCGCACGTCTGCTGACACTGCCCGCAGCGAAGACCTCCCTATGGCTGATCACACGCTGAAACCCATCGACGGTGATAAAACCCTGATCGTCAAGTGCCAAGCCGCTCGCTCTTAGCCAAGTTGGTGCATCAGCGCGGGTGGCGATGATCGGCACGTCGCATGCCAATCGAGCACCACTTGCCAGGGTGACTTCACCGTCAGCAATGCCCGTGCAGCGCTCCTGAATGACCGTGATGCGGTGCTGCTTGAGAGCTTGCATCACGTGCTTTTGCAGGGCCGGTGGATAACCGCAACCCGCTGATTCGTCGCCTGTCAGCAAGGTGACCGAAGAATCAGGTAGCCGGTAGACCACAGCCAAAGCCAGTTCAACATCAGGTCGGCCACCACCAATGACCGTCATGCGTAAGGGGCGTTTTTGGGCCAGGGTCACCACCTGCGGCCAAAGTGTGAAGAAAGTCTCCGCTGGTCGCACAAACAACGCATGCTCCCGAGCCCCTGGCATTGCCTGTTCTACCATTTGGCGATCAAGCATAGCAGGGAGGTCAATCGACAAAACGTCGTAGGTAAGGCTGCTGCCATCGTCCAAGCTCAGACAGCGGGACTGGACCTCCAACGTTACAGCACTGCGCAACAACCAGGTTGTGCCACTGGCATCCAACAAGGGAGCCAGTGAAATCGAACAATTCACTGGTGGTTGATGCCCTGCCACAAAGCTCGACAGCAACTCAGAGAAAACCAGTCTCGGCAAGGGCGTCACAAGTGTGACATGCACGCCGGGCAGGGACAATGCAACCAGACTTTGCAGCACTTGCAAGTGAGCGCGACCTGCGCCTAACAACACCAGATGTTTCATCGAAAAAAAGAAATAGATTTCTACGATAGCCTGCGCCAACCCAAGAAACACTTAACACAGGCCCCCGGCACATTGTCGCAGTCTGAATAGGGATAAAAACGTCGCTTAAACCACTTCATGATTGCGTTCCGTGTAAATCATGACAGACCGCTGCCAACCAGTCCAAGCAAATATCAACAACACGGGATAGACTTGAGGCGCATTTGCACCTTGCGCATGTCTCAATTGTTGCAGACTACAGATGCTGATTTCAATTCCTCACCGCTCAGGAGACATTGCCATGAATCAGTCGGCTCTCACTACATTTCGATTTCCGGAAGACACCTGCATTCAGCAGGCTCAGCCCAAACCAGGAGGAGCCGTGACAATGGCATCTCCTGGCCTGGAGGTGATGACTGATTTGGCTCAGGTCAAAGCGGCGACGATTGACCCAGCCACATCGCTGGAAAAAGCTGAACTGGCCATGATCCATCAAGGGGTTCGATCCCTTTTTGTGGTCAGTCACTTTCCATGTGTCGAAGGATTGGTTACCGTAACAGACTTGATTGGCGAAAAACCCATGAGACTGCTCAACCTGCGTCAAATTCAACGCCAGGAACTAACGGTTGCTGACGTGATGACCAAGCTGTCTATGCTCGACGCATTGGACTACAACGAGCTCAAAGGAGCCACCGTAGGTCATGTGATCGCAACCTTCAAGAAAGTTGGTCATAGCCATATGCTGGTCGTTCAAGCAGCCAATGAAAATGGACCGGCAAGAATTCGTGGTGTGATTTCTGTGACGCAACTCGAGCGTCAGTTGGGTCACTCAGTGATCTGATCTTTTTTTCAAATTCACCGTTTCAAGGCAGTTTTAGGAAACGTCTCCCAGCGCTGCCATTGCGCGTAACTTGTCTTTTTTACTGGGTCGCTTGCCCTTGATGCCACCGGTCCCTTCTGCATTCGCAGGCGACTCGACTAAGGTGGCGAGTTCTTTCACTTCAAAACCCAGAATGCTCTCAAGTGGCAAGATTGAGCGCTGTCGTTTTTCGATCAAGTGCCAATGTGGCAGGGTGGAGGCACTAACAAAGCTCAGCGCCAGACCGGTTTCACCAGCGCGACCGGTTCGCCCAACACGATGGGTGTAATCGTTGGCTGATCGGGGTAGGTCGTAGTTCACCACCACAGGCAAATTGGAAATATCCAATCCTCGGGCTGCCACATCAGTAGCGACCACGACGGTCAGCCGTGATGCCTTGAAGTCAGCCAGAACCTGTGTGCGCTTGCCCTGGCTCAATTCACCGTGGAACGGCTCGGCGTTTATATTTGCCTTGCGCAGTTTGTCGGCCACGATCTCGGCCGCAAACTTTGTGCTCACAAAAACCAGCACGCGCTGCCAAGCATGCAGAGCAATCAGATGGCGCAGCAACTG
>CAIYNH010000432.1 GCA_903927495.1 uncultured beta proteobacterium | reverse complement strand
GGACGGGCTTTGGCGCATCCATTTGGTATGTCGTGTGTGTCACGGGTTGCTGGGGTGCAGCCTTATTGGCGTGATGTTGGAACCATTGATGCCTTTTGGTCGGCCAATCTTGACTTGGCATCCACCGTACCGGAACTTGACATTTACGATACCGAGTGGCCGATCTGGACTTACCAGCGCCAACTTCCACCGGCAAAATTTGTGCCCGATACCCTGGGGCAAAACGGCGTGGCCGTGAACACGCTGGTCTCGGGCGGGTGCATTGTGTCAGGCTCTTATGTCGCGCATTCCGTGTTGTTCTCTGAGGTGCGGGTGCATTCTTTCTGCCGGTTGGAGCAGTCGGTGGTGTTGCCGGATGTCACTATTCACCGTAATTCTCGCCTGCGCAAGGTGGTGATTGACCGTGGTTGTGTTATTCCTGAAGGTCTGGTGGTGGGGGAGGATGCCATGCTTGATGCCGAACGCTTTGAGCGTTCAGAAGACGGTGTGGTGCTGATTACCCAGGATATGCTGGATAAATTGGCGTGAAGTGCAGGCCATGAACGTACTGCAAGTCAGCGCCGAAATTTTTCCATTGCTCAAGACGGGCGGATTAGCCGACATCGCCGGGGCTTTGCCTGGTGCGCTCAATGCTGTGGGTTGCGATGTGCGGGTGCTGTTGCCCGGCTTTGCCAGTATTCTGGCTGATCTGGAAGCCGCTTCGGTGCTGGCTGAAGTCACTGCGCCCTGGGGCGAGCGTGTGCGGGTCTGTCAGGGACGATTGAGCACGCTCGGCATCAATGCCTATGTGATTGATTCCCCGCACCTGTATCACCGTCCGGGCACCCCTTACGAGGACGAGCGGCGTCAGCCTCATGCGGATAACCATCGCCGTTTTGCGCTGCTGGGTTGGGTTGGGGCGCAATTGGCGCTGGGGCTCGATGCGCATTGGCAGCCCCAGGTGGTGCACAGCCACGACTGGCATGCCGGGCTGACATCGGCCTACATGGCATTTTTGCCGCATCGCTCGCAGCGGGTGGCGAGTGTTTTTACAGTGCACAACCTGGCCTATCAGGGACTGTTCGCTCCCAGCTATTTTTATGACCTGGGTTTACCGCATGAGGCTTTTGCGGTTAATGGCCTGGAGTTCCACGGGCTGGTGTCGTTCATGAAGGCGGGTCTGTTTTATGCTGACCACATCACCACGGTGAGCCCGACTTACGCCCAGGAGATTCAGGCCCCTGAGCAGGGCTGTGGACTTGATGGTTTGTTGCGCACGCGCAGAACCGAGCTTTCCGGTATTTTGAATGCGGTTGACGAGGCCATCTGGAACCCCGCAATTGATCGGCAAATCGGCTTCAACTATGCCGCCAGAAACCCCGCTGGGAAGGCGCGCTGCAAAGCCGCCGTCCAGCAAGAACTGGGCTTGCAGGTACAGGCCGAAGCCCCCTTGTTTGGCGTTGTCAGCCGTTTGACCGAGCAAAAAGGCCTGCATTTGTTGCTTGGCACGCTGCAGGCGATTTTGGGTCGTGGTGGGCAACTGGTGGTGCTAGGCACTGGTGAATCAGCTCTGGAGACTGCTTTTATGGCACAGGCTGCGCTCCACCCTGGGGTCGTCTCAGTGCGGATCGGTTATGACGAAACTTTTGCGCACAAGATTTTTTCCGCTACCGATGTTACGTTGGTGCCTTCGCGCTTTGAGCCTTGTGGTTTGACGCAAATGTATGGCCTGAAGTACGGTAGTCTGCCCTTGGTTCACCGGGTCGGCGGTTTGGCTGATACGGTGGTGGATTGTTCGCTGGAAGAGTTGGCGGAGGAGCGGGCCAACGGCTTTGTCTTCAACCACTTCACCACACAGGCTCTTGAGCGCGCAATTGGTCGGGCTTTTGCTTTGTATGCCCGTAAATCCGAATGGAATCTTGTTCGCGCACGGGGCATGGGTCAGGCCTTGGGCTGGGAGGTGGCGGCAACGCAGTACGCGGCCCTTTACCAACACTTGTGCGCGTGAGCAAAGTACCTTTCATGTCTAATTCACTTGCAAATATGCGCCGCGCCGGGGTCGTGCTGCACCCAACTTGCTTGCCCGGACCCCATGGATCTGGTGACTTTGGTCCCAATGCGTACTATTTTGTCGATTGGCTGCATACGGCCGGGCAGACCCTGTGGCAGACATTGCCCTTGGGGCCGGTCGGGCCCGGTTATTCGCCTTATATGGGAAGTTCAGCCTTTGCAGGTAACCCATTGTTGGTTGCGTTTGAGCCGCTGGTAGCGCGTGGCTGGCTTGGCGCACCTCAACTGCCAGCGGAGTTTGCCCAGGCCAGGGTCAATTACACCGAGGTGGTGCCATGGCGTCTGGAAAAGTTGCGTGAGGCTTTTGCCGGCTTTCAAAGCCAAGCCAATTCCGACGAACATGCCGAGTTCAACGACTGGATCCGGGCTGAGCAAGCTTGGCTGGATGACTACACCTTGTTCATGGCTCTGGATCAGGCCTGCAGCCCTGCGCTTTGGCCCGATTGGCCACCAGCGTTGGCGCGACGTGAAGCGGCGGCCTTAGCCCTGGTACGTCAAACCCATGCGGCAGAAATTGCCTTCTGGTGCTTTGTCCAGTGGCAGTTTGATGTGCAGTGGCGCGCCATCAAAGACTATGCCCACGGCAAAGGGATTCTGATGGTGGGTGATTTGCCGATTTTTATCGCCCATCATTCAGCCGATTGCTGGGCCAGACCGGATTTTTATGAGCTCGATGCAATGGGTCAGCCGCGCGTGGTGGCTGGGGTGCCGCCTGATTTTTTCTCGGCCAGCGGGCAACGCTGGGGTAACCCCTTGTACAACTGGGATGCCATGAAGTTGGATGGATACCGATGGTGGATCGCGCGGATGAAACGCCAGCTCAAACTGGCCGATGTGGTGCGCATTGACCATTTCCGAGGCTTCGTTGACTACTGGGAAATTCCGGCCGATGAACCCACTGCCGTCAAGGGTTGCTGGCGATTGGGGCCAGGAGATGCATTGTTTGACGCGCTCAAGCAGGAGCTGGGTGAGTTGCCCATCATTGCCGAGGACCTCGGCATCATCACCCCGGAGGTCAGCGCGATGCGTAAGCGCACTGGATTTCCGGGCATGCGGGTGTTGCAGTTTGCCTTTTCCGGGGATGCCAGCAACAGTTTTTTGCCGCATAACTATGAGCCCAACACCGTGGTCTATACCGGCACTCACGACAATGACACGGTGCCGGGCTGGTGGACAAGCTGCAGCGCGCATGAGAAGGCATTTGCCAGCCAATATTTGGGAACGGACGGCCCTGATGTGTCTTGGGCGATGGTTCGTGCCGGGGCTTTTTCGGTTGCCAGTTTGTCGATTTGCCAGTTTCAGGACGTGCTGGGTCTTGGCAGTGAGCACCGCATGAACACCCCTGGCACGATGGGTTGCTGGACCTGGCGTTTTAATTGGGGTTGGGTTGAGCCCGAGGCCGCCCGGCAGTTGGCAGACATCACTGCAGCCAGTGGTCGGGTTGCTTTTGCATGGCTGAAACTTTGACTTGTTGGAGGCTATAGCGCTTTCTGATTGTGCATTGACTGCTATTAAATATATAGCGAAAAAAGAAACTTAAAAAGTCCTAATCAGCGCCAATCTGTTTGCTGCAGCAGCAGCAGGCTGTGGCCCGACACTGGCACGGACATGCCACCTGCACCCTGCCAGTCGGCGATCCCTTGCAAATGGCTGGTGTCAAGTACCGCTTGCCAGTGACCATTCGGCAGAACAAAGGCGCAAGTCGCAGCACTGGCGTTGATCAGCAACAGCACCGGGCATTTGGCACGGCCGGGTTTGCCGATCAGGCAGGCCAAAGTGCGCGCTGCCGGTTGCTGCCAGGCCTGGCCTTGCAGCGTGCTGCCATCTGCATTGAGCCACGACAAGTCGTAAACGCCAACGGCATCGGCAATGCCGTGATACCACTGGTTGGCAAAGGGCTGCAATTGATGCCGCAGCGCGACCACGCGTTGTGTGAAGGCCAGCAGGTCAGCGTCTGTTGCGCCCCAGTCGATCCAGGTGCTGGCGTTGTCCTGGCAGTAGGGGTTGTTGTTGCCACCTTGTGTGTGGCCCAACTCGTCGCCAGCACACAGCATCGGCGTGCCTAGGGCCAGCAGGGTGGTGGCGAGCAGCGCCCGCTTTAAATTTCCACGCAGTTTGTTGACGGTGGGCTCCAGACTGTCACCTTCAGCACCACAGTTGAAATTGAGGTTGTGCCCATGGCCATCCCGGTTGTTTTCTAGGTTGGCTTGGTTATGACGCTGGTTGTAGCTGACCAGGTCGCGGAGAGTAAAACCGTCGTGCGAGACCACATAGTTAACAGATTTTGCTGGTGCACGCCGACGTGCCTGGTACAGGTCTGACGAGGCGCATAGGCGCATGGCAAAGTCGCCACGGGTACAGTCGCTTCCAAGGCCGTCGCTTGTGCTCGCGCTTTGTACCCAAAAGCTGCGCATGCAGTCTCGAAACTTGTCGTTCCACTCTAGCCAGCCACGCGGAAACCCTCCCACCTGGTAGCCGCCTGGGCCGATGTCCCAGGGCTCGGCAATCATCTTGACGCGGCACAGCACCGGGTCTTGCGCCATCGCCGCAAAAAAAGCCGATTGGGCGCTAAAACCAGTGTCGGTGCGACCCAGAACCGGAGCCAGATCAAACCGAAAACCATCCACATGCATCTCGTTGACCCAATAGCGCAGGCTGTCCATGACCAGTTGCAGCGCTCTGGGGTGGCGCAGGTTCATGGTGTTGCCGCAGCCGCTGTAGTTTTCGTAATGGCTGAGGTTGTTGGCTGGCAAGCGGTAATAGCTGGCGTTGTCCAAGCCACGGAAACTGAGGGTCGGGCCAGTCTCGTCGGATTCCGCAGTATGGTTATAAACCACGTCCAAGATGACTTCGAGTTCGGCAGCATGCAGGGTTCGCACCATGTTGCGAAACTCGTCGCGAGGTGACTGCCCAGTCGCACCGCTGGCCAGGTGCGGATTGACACAAAAAAAACCGATGGTGTTGTAGCCCCAGTAGTTGGACAGCCCCATGTTGAACAGGCGCTCTTCGCTCAGGCTGTAATGCACCGGTAGCAAGCTGACCGAAGTGATGCCCAAGCGCTTCAGGTGGTTAACCGAGGTCGGGTGTGCCAGACCGGCGTAGCTGCCCCTCAACTTGGGAGGAATCTGCGAGTTGAGTTTTGAAAAACCTTTGACATGGCACTCATAGAGCACGGTATCCGCCAATGCGACGTGTGGCCGCGCGTCATCGCCCCAGTCAAAATTGTCATGGGTCACACGACTTTTGAGCGCCAGCACGGCGTTGTCATGGGTGTTCTGGTGTCCTGAATGCTGGCGATCTGGCGTGAAGTGGGCATCGCTCCAGATGAATTCGCCCACAATGTCACGTGCATACGGATCCAGCAGCAATTTGGACGCATCAAAGCGGTGACCACGGTCGGGTCGCCACGGACCGTGCGCCCGCAGGCCGTAGAGCAGGCCTGGCTGCGCATGGGGCAGATAGCCATGCCAGACGTCGTTGGTGTAGGTTGGCAAACGAATTCGTGCCACCTCTTGGGTGCCGGTGCTGTCGAAAAGGCACAACTCCATGGCCTGTGCGTGGGTCGAAAAGACAGCAAAGTTGACACCTTGGCCGTCGAAACTGGCGCCCATTGGCCAGGGGTGGCCGCTTTGCAGTGCTGGGGGTGTCAAGCGGCCACCCATTCGAAAAATACCGTGGCCAAAGGTGGCAGGGTTAGAACGATTGAGTGGGGCTTGCCGTGACAAGGTGTCGGGGTGCTGGTGGCACTTCCCAAGGGCGTGCCCACATTGCTGCCGCCATAGTGGGTCGAATCAGTGTTGAGCCGCTCCCGATAGTTGCCAGCTTGCGGTACGCCAAGTCGGTAACCCTCGCGGGCGGTCGGCGTGAAATTGCACACCACAAGCATGTAGCTGGTGTTGCATGTGCCCCGGCGGATAAAGCTCAGGACTGAGTGTTCGGCATTGCTGTGCTCAATCCACTCAAAGCCCGCCGGAACAAAGTCCTGCTGGTGCAGCGCGGGGGTGGCACGGTACAAGGCGTTGAGGTCGCGCACCAAGTGCTGTACGCCGGCGTGCGCTGGGTTGTCCAGCAAATGCCAGTCCAGACTGTGCTCGTGATTCCACTCGCGTTCCTGGGCGAATTCGCAGCCCATGAACAG
>CAIYNH010000431.1 GCA_903927495.1 uncultured beta proteobacterium | reverse complement strand
TTCATGAAAAATATCTCATAATGACAATTGTGTCATTATGGCTAAATTGCTTTCATAAGTCATGTTTCCTATGAGTCCTACCGACCACCGCCCAGTAGTTGCCGCCCAACGGCGCGAACGCATGCGTACCCGCCTTCTGGCCACCGCTCTGGCGTTGGCGGCTGAACAAGGTATGGAGGCTGTGACAATTGATGCCGTCATTACCAGGGCTGCAGTAGCACGCGGCACTTTTTACAAATATTTCGATACGCCCGCGGCTTTGATACAGGAGGTTGGACACGAAGTTTCCGATGCTTTGATCCGTGCCATGCACCCCGCTGCTGAACGGATGGAAGACCCCGCCGAGCGCGTCACAGCAGGCGTGCGTACCGTGCTGCGCTTGGCGCGCCAGCATCCGCAACTGGGCGGGTTCATGGCGCGAAGCGGTTGGCCCGTCATGGATGTTACGCATTCCTTTTTTAAGCTGGTGGGGCACGATCTGACCCTGGCCATTGATACGGGCCGCTTTGCTGCCATGTCCACCGAACTTGCTCTGAGCACGATGGCAGGAACCACTATCGGGGCCATGCACGCCATCATCACTGCCGATTTACCGGAGGACTTTCCAGAGCAAACCGCCGCAGCTGTGTTGCGCGCCCTGGGCTTGCCAGCAGCGGAAGCAATGACGCTGGCCACAGCCGCGTTAGCTACACCGGCTTTGGATATCGAGTCGCTGTTGGCGAGTCATACGGACTAGCTCGAACGCGAGTTCACATACGATTTCTGAACGGCTTTCCGGATTTACCGCCACTTTGCTGACCGTCGGTCTGCATAGGCGAGTACCCGGTTTGGAGGAGGCAGATCGGTAACTGGGCAATGTGCATAAAAGCCTTTTCCTGCCGGTGATGCCAAGGACAACCTGATTTCCAGACCAATGCAGGCTACAGGCTGATTGGTGTCAGTCAACTTTCCGAACTGCTTGCTCGATACAGGCCGTTCAGAACTAGGTCTTGACGCTCAGCCATTTGCCTAATGTCGACTTCAAGGCATTCAATTCAATGGGCTTGGTTAAAAAATCATCCATGCCAACGGCCAAGCAGCGCTGACGGTCTTCCTCAAACGCATCCGCAGTGAGCGCAATGATGGGCAAGCAAGCCCGATTTCGATCAGCTTCCCACTGCCGAATTAGCGTGACGGCGGTGTAGCCATCCATCACCGGCATGTTCAGGTCCATCAAAATAAGGTCAGGCAATTGATCGCCAAGGATGATGGCATCCACAGCCTGCTGACCATCGGTGAGCAGCGTGACTGTCAAACCCAGTTTGTCCAGCATGGTCTCAATCACCATCCGATTGACCATATTGTCTTCAACCACGAGAACTCGCCCATTGAACTGGTTTGTGCTCTCAGACGAACTGCCTCCATCTTGCGTAGCACGTTCATGCCTGCGGGCTTCCTCACCGTCGGAGAAACATTTGACGCGTGCACGAAACCAGAACCGTGAACCTTGTCCCATGACGCTTTCAATACCGACATCACCACCCATGATCTTGGCAAGTTGACTCACGATGGAAAGACCCAGTCCAGAACCACCAAATTCACGCGTGGTTGAACTCTCGGTTTGAGAAAAAGGTTTGAATAGCAAATCCCGTTTGTCCTCGGGTATGCCAATTCCAGTATCTGTTACAGAAAACTCAAGTAAAACTGTCTCAAGCTCGCGTTCGA
>CAIYNH010000430.1 GCA_903927495.1 uncultured beta proteobacterium | reverse complement strand
GGAATTTGAGCGGGATGTGCGCGAGCGCATCAAGCAGGCCATGCGTTACCCCATTTTTGTGATCATTGCCATGGCTGTGGCCATCGTCATTCTCAACGTGTTTGTCATCCCGGTTTTTGCCAAGGTGTTTGCCGGCTTCAATGCCGAGCTGCCCTTGATCACCCGCGGGTTGCTGGGCTTTTCTGCCTGGATGATCAAGTGGTGGTCGCTGTTGATCGCGGGCAGCGTCGCTATCTGGTTCGGGGTACGCAGCTATTTGCGCACCCCGGAGGGTCGCTACAGATGGGACGCGCGCAAGCTCAAGCTGCCCATCATTGGCGAGATTATTCTCAAGGCCACGCTGGCCCGGTTTGCGCGCAGCTTTGCGCTGTCCAGCCAAAGCGGCGTGCCGCTGGTGCAGGCGCTAACCGTGGTGGCGCAGACGGTGGACAACGCCTACATTGGCGCGCGCATCGAGCAAATGCGCGACGGCATCGAGCGCGGCGAAAGCATTTCGCGCTGCGCGTCGGCCACTGGGGTGTTCACCCCGGTGGTGTTGCAAATGATCAATGTGGGCGAAGAAACCGGCGAGTTGGACAACCTGCTGTTTGAAATAGCCGCCATGTACGAGCGTGAGACCGACTACAACATCAAAGGCCTGTCCGCCGCCATTGAGCCCATTTTGCTGGCAGTCATTGGCGTGCTGGTACTGCTGCTGGCGCTGGGTGTGTTTTTGCCCTTGTGGAACATGGGCCAAGCGGCGCAAGGCCGCGGCGGCGGCTAGCGGTGGCCGAATCGGGGCGCAGTCAGGGTGTGCCGCCGGTGTCGCCATGGCTCAGCCGGCGGTTGGTGGAGTGGAGTGTGTTGGCACTGGTGGTGATGACGCTAGTTTGGGTTTTTGGCCGTCAGATGCAGACCGTGCAGGCGCAGAGCGAGCGGTTGGCGGTCCGCTTTACCCTGAAAATTTTGCGCGAAGCAATGCTGCTGGAGCAAATCCTCAAGAGGGCCCAGCCAACAACAACTGCCGCCACCGGTACCGCCACCCGCAATCCTTTTGCGTTGCTGGACAGCCTGCCCGCCAACTTTGCCGGCGAAGTCGCATCCAGCAAAGCGGACTCCATAGTGCCCGGCAACTGGGTTTTTGACACCGAATGCGCGTGCGTGGGTTACCGCCTGCTGTACCCGCAGTGGTTGGAGCCCGAGCAGTTTGCCGACGTCATCTGGTTTCGACTCAGCAATGCTCCGGGCGAGGTTCGGCTGATTGCGCAGGCGCCGTACATCTGGTTAGGCCAGCCGCTAAATTGATGCGGATCGACAAAACCCCGATTTATGACCATTTTGTGAACTAATTCATACGGTTAGCGGTCAAACTTTATCCACAACGCGATGTGCTGGGATTAAAATTTGTGTATATTCAACAACGTATGTAGTCGTTGTGCCCGTGCAAACCCTTCGTCCGGACAGAATCAATTAATTAAAAGGTGGTACCTATGAAACAAAATCAAGGTGGTTTTACGCTGAT
>CAIYNH010000429.1 GCA_903927495.1 uncultured beta proteobacterium | reverse complement strand
TTCCTGAACTCAGGCTCAGCATTTCGGCATAAAAAGCCTGTAAGGTACTCAAATCGCCTCCGCGCGCGCTGCTCGAAGAAGCCACCGCGGCGTTGATCAGCTGTGAGGTTTGGTTGACCGTGGTGTGGATGTTCTCCAACACCGTTGCCTCCAGCGTCCGATAGCCACCGAAATAGCTAGCCGTCAAAAGCAAGGCAAACGCCAGCCAAACCGCCGCCTGCAGCTTGCCAGCCAGTGAAAAGTGCCATCGATGACGCGTTGGTTGCAACACTTGCTTTACTTGTGGGCCAATTTCTCAAACAAATACCGAGGGTTAACACCAGTCCTGCAACGCACGCCCCGGTCGCTTCCACCCTGCGAACGGGCCGCCGACTACAAGCCTCGGCTCACTTGACTTCTTCTTTTCTCAATTTCCTGCTAGATTAGCACGGCGATATGAAAATTCGGTGGCACCGCCGGCCGGGATGGGCCGCCGAGATTCGGTTTGGTCGCAATAATCAGGTAAAAACCATGAAATACAAATACGCAATCGTTGGAATGCTGCTGGCGGGCAGTGGTGCCTTTGGCCAGGACGGCTCGACCGATGGGGAAAGCCGGGTGAAAATTTCTGGCTTCGTGTCCGCCGTGGGCGGCGCAGTGCTTAACGGTAGTCTGCATGGAAAACTACCATACCAGTCGAGCGTCAATTGTCCCTGCTACTTGTCGAACTGGTCGTATAACGGCTGGTACGATGAGAATTTCTCCTTCAACGCGGACAGCCGCGCCGGGCTACAGGCCAATATCAAACTGACGGACAAGCTCGACTTTGTGACCCAGATTGTGACCCGGGGCAAAGAAACTGACCCGGCGATTCAATGGGCCTACCTGTCCTATAAAGTAACCGATGGATTGGAGATCCAGGCCGGGCGCAAGCGGGTGCCGTTGTATTTTTACTCGGAGTTTCAGGACGTTGGACTGGCGATTCCCTGGGTCGCACCGCCAACCGAACTGTATGGTTGGGAGATCAACAACTACAACGGAGCGGCGGTCCGTTATCGCACCAGCTTTGGTGACCTCAACATGACGGGAACCGTTTTCTATGGCAACGAAACGGTTAGCAAAAGCAAATACAACCAAGCCTTTACCGGATTTGGGCCGGGTTGGGATAATTCTGATGTGAGCTGGAAGAATATCTTCGGTGGGGACCTGGAGTTCAACAAAGACTGGTGGACTTTTCGCGCCATCATGTTGCAGTCCAACAACGAGACCGTCGATCGCGCCGGCCCGGTCATGAGTACCTCGGACATGAAAGTCTACGGCCTCGCCTTCAACGGCGACTTTGACAATTGGTTCTTCCTGTCGGAGCTGACCCGCAATGACCGCACCTATACCGGGGGCACAGTTTCAGGCGCCCCACCGTCCTTCACCGTGCAGGCACCGGCTTTCCTGGTCGGTGCCGGTTACCGCGTTGGAAAATGGACCCCCTTCTTCAGTGTCAGCCGCTACCTGGAAAGCACAACACCCCAGGCCCGTGCCGTCGCACTGTACTCCGAGCAGGGCTGGATTGCCTACAACGCCGTTCTGCGCTATGACCCAACTTCGAGCAGTTCGATCAAGGCGCAACTCACCCGTAATCTTGATCTGTCACCCAAGAACGATTTCTCCGGAGATGCCACCGTCCTCCGCATTTCTTATGACTGGGTATTCTGATCATGAAAACGACCCTCCAAATCACTGTACCCCTCTTATTGGCTTTTTTCACACTTGCGGCGCAGGCCGATATCGTGCTGGTCGTCAGCGCCAAGTCATCTGTGGGCGAACTGAGCAAGCAGCAAGTGTCGGACCTGTTTCTAGGCAAAGCGACTTCCTTTCCTGATGGAAAACTTGCGGTGCCGCTCGATCAGGCCGAGGGCTCGCCCGCTCGTGACGAGTTTCACGGGAAAACCACCGGAAAGAGCAGTGCACAACTGAAAGCCTACTGGGCCAAACAGGTTTTCTCCGGCAAAGGCTCGCCACCCAAGGAAGTTCCTGGCTCATCGGACGTGAAGAAGCTGGTCGCCGAGAACCCCAGCATGATCGGCTATGTTGACAAGTCCCTGCTGGATGCCAGCCTGAAGCCCGTCTACAACTTCTGACCATCACTCCAGACTTGATTGCAGCGCAAATCCGTTGCGCTGGAAGTCGGCAACGTCTGGGAATTTGCACCTTTTTTTCGGATTAGTCTGGAGGCACCAGGACATGGCATTACGAACCGCACACGCCAACCCCATGCGCAACATCATCTTGATCGTGGGCGCAGCAATTGTCATCTTTCTCGCTTTCACGGCGTACAGCGTTCAGAAGTCGATCCAGAGCAGTGCACAACTCTCTGCAATCAAAGATCTGTACTTCCCGGTGCTCGAGCGGGTCGATGCGAATATCGTTCGACTCGACAAGATGGAGGAGCGCTTCATGCAGGCGGTGATGGTCGGCGAGCGCGAGTTGCTTGATGAGGCTGGCGAGTTCTATCTTCAGGCCGACAAGGTTTCACAGGAAATGGCCGGGCTTTACCCAGCGCGTGGGCAGGACATCGCCCGGTTGCGGGAGGCCTTCCAGCAG
>CAIYNH010000428.1 GCA_903927495.1 uncultured beta proteobacterium | reverse complement strand
TCATAATGTGAATTATAAAAACGCGAACGTTCGTGCTCTGGCCTACACTTAAAGCATGCCCTTGCCAAGTCTCAGTTCCCTTTCAAAGCCGTTGGCCTTGTCGACCCTGGATCGTGCCCGTCGCTGGTGGCATCGGCTGGCACCGCACCGGCAAGACAGAGTGGCCGGGTTGGCGCCGTTGGCTGCCGTATTGCTTTTTTTTGCGGCAATCGTGTCAGCGCTTGGATATTTGCGTCTGGAAGAAATTGACCGGGAACAGCAGGCCGTACAGCGTGACGTCGAGTACACCCAACAACGCCTGCGACTGCGTCTTCTGGAGCGCCAGGAACAGCTGATGCGCATTGCGCGCGAAATCTCCAACCGTGAGCTGGACGTCGAAGACTTCCGGGCCCGAGCACGGTCCATGCTTAACCAGTATCCCGAGCTACAGGGGTTGGCCTGGATTGATGAACGTCGCAAGGTGAAGTCCGCTATTGGCACCGCAGTGCTGGTGTCAAGCCAACTGACCACAGGCGCCGACACGGTTCCCCGCAATGACACCATGAGTGGCTTCATGATGGCGCGTGAATCACAGCAGCCGACCTACATTCAGCCACTGGGTACACCCAGCGACACACCATTTCTGCAAATGCATTTGCCGCTGACGGACCGGGCCCGATTTTCCGGCGTGATGCTGGCAGAGTATTCGGTGGACGGTCTCTATCGGTATGGAGTACCCACCGAGGTGACCTCACGTTACGCCATTTCTTTGCAGGACGCCAAGGGCGGGCTGTTGACCGGCACAGCCATACCGGCGCAAAAAACAGTCAAAAATCTGCTGCCATGGACCAGCCCCACCAATGAATACGCGATGCCCGTGTCGCCGGTGGGCAGTGCACTCGTGGTGAAAGGCCAGGCGTACCGCGCTTCACTGGGTGTGATCGGCAGTGGCCTTTTCTGGTTGGTCAGCGCATTGAGCGTGATGACGGCATGGATGCTGATTGCCAACTGGCGCCACACACGCAGACGAGTTCAGGCCCAGCAGGCACTCCTGTCGGAAACCACGTTTCGACGGGCCATGGAAAACTCCATGCTCACCGGCATGCGCGCCATGGACTTGCAAGGCCGTATCACCTACGTCAACGCAGCATTCTGTCAAATGACAGGCTGGACGGAATCCGAACTGGTCGGACGCACCGCGCCGTTTCCCTATTGGCCTGAGAACGACCGCGACCAGCTCAACTCCGTACTCACCGAGGAACTATCGGGAAAGACCACGCCGGGTGGCATTCAAGTGCGGGTCATGCGGCGCAACAACAGCTTGTTTGACGCACGGCTCTATGTGTCGCCGCTGATCGACGCGCTGGGCAAGCAAACGGGCTGGATGACGTCCATGACCGACATTACAGAACCCAATCGCGTGCGTGAGCAATTGTCGGCTTCTCACGAACGCTTCACCACAGTTCTGGAAGCGCTGGATGCATCGATCTCGGTCGCGCCATTGGGCAGCGACGAGTTGCTGTTCGCCAACAAGCTGTACCGCCAGTGGTTTGGAACCCAGGCCAATGGCCACTTACAACTGG
>CAIYNH010000427.1 GCA_903927495.1 uncultured beta proteobacterium | reverse complement strand
GTGCTGGACATTTCTGGCAGCAAAGTCAACAGTTTTATGGAAAAACCCAGAGGCGATGGTGCCATGATCAACGGTGGTTTTTTTGTACTATCGCCCACGGTTATTGACTACATCAAAGATGACCAGACCATACTGGAACGCGAACCGCTGGAACGTTTAGCCAAAGAAGGCAACTTGGCCGCATTTGAGCACTCCGGCTTTTGGCAACCCATGGACACCTTGCGCGACAAGGTTCTGCTCGAGGAATTATGGCAATCGGGTCAAGCGCCCTGGAAGGTTTGGTGATGGACCCAGCGTTCTGGCACGCCAAGCGGGTCCTGCTCACCGGCCACACCGGCTTCAAAGGCAGTTGGCTTTCGCTCTGGCTGCAAAGCCTAGGGGCAGAAGTGCATGGTTTGGCACTAGAGCCGCCTACCAAACCTAACCTGTTTGACGTTGCACAGGTTGAAACTGGTATGGCCAGCCACACCATTGGCGACATTCGCGACCTGACCACGGTGCAGAAGGCAATGAAAGCGGCGCAGCCCGAAATCGTCATTCATATGGCCGCGCAGCCCTTGGTGCGACTATCTTACGCAGAGCCCGTCGAAACCTATGCCACCAATGTCATGGGCACCGTTCACTTGCTCGAATCAGCTCGCCACAGCCCCAGCGTCAAGGCCATTGTTGTCGTTACCACCGACAAATGTTATGAGAACAAAGAGTGGGCCTGGGGCTACCGCGAGAACGAACCCATGGGCGGGGTTGATCCCTACAGCAACAGCAAGGGCTGCGCCGAGTTGGTCACCAGCGCCTATCGAAATTCCTTCCTGAAAAGCAGCGGTATTGCTGTATCCAGCGCCCGTGCCGGCAACGTCATTGGCGGTGGTGACTGGGCCGCCGACCGCCTGGTACCCGACATCCTCAGAGCCTTTGAGCAAAACCAGCCCGTCACTATCCGCAACCCCCATGCAACCCGCCCATGGCAACACGTTTTGGAACCCTTAAGCGGCTACCTGACACTTGCCGAACGCCTCTACACCCAGGGCCAAGCTTTCGCCGAGGGCTGGAATTTTGGCCCCAAGGACGACGATGCCCGTCCAGTGCAGTGGATTGTGGAACACATGGTCAGTAGCTGGGGCAAGGGTGCCAGCTGGCAACAAGACGGCGGAGTCCATCCCCATGAAGCCAACTACCTCAAGCTGGACATCTCAGCAGCCAAAGCCCGCTTGGGCTGGCAGCCGCGCTGGACGTTGGCAACAGCCCTAGAACTCATCACCACTTGGCACCATGCCTACCTTGCCAAAGGCGACATGAAGAAACTGTGTCTGGCGCAGATACAGAAATACTCTTGCGCTATCTAATTCAAAGCAAAATGACAACCTCCCCTGTTCAATTCACACCCAATGCACCGGAAGCCATCCGCCGTGAAATCGCAGCATTGGTGCAGCAATATGCAGACGCTGTATACCTGCCACAAGCATTTTTACCTGGGCAAACAGCGGTACCGCCGTCTGGCAAAGTGATCGGTGCCCAAGAGCTGAAAAACATGGTCGATGCCAGCTTGGACGGCTGGCTCACCACCGGACGCTTCAACGCCGAGTTCGAAAAGAAACTTGCTGCCTTCATCGGCATCAAGCATCTGATCACCGTCAACTCGGGTTCGTCCGCCAACCTGGTGGCATTCAACACGCTGACGTCCCCAAAACTAGGCACGCGTGCTATCCAAAAAGGCGATGAAGTGATAGGCGTGGCTGCGGGCTTTCCCACCACCGTCAACCCCATCCTGCAATTTGGAGCGGTTCCGGTGTTTGTGGACGTAGACCCACTCACCCACAACATCGATGCCAGCAAGATCGAGACGGCCATCAGCCCCAAGACCAAAGCCATCATGCTGGCGCACAGCCTGGGCAACCCCTTTAACCTGGATGTGGTTACAGCCCTGTGCAAAAAATACAACTTGTGGCTGGTAGAAGACTGCTGCGACGCACTGGGCAGCACCTACCGGGGCCAGATGGTTGGCACCTTCGGCGACATTGGCACGCTCAGCTTTTACCCTGCGCACCACATTACCATGGGCGAAGGTGGTGCAGTGTTTACCAAACACGATGAACTCAAAACCATTGCCGAGAGCTTCCGAGACTGGGGCCGCGACTGTTATTGCCAGCCCGGCAAAGACAACACCTGCGGCAAACGCTTTTGTCAAAAACTGGGGGACCTACCGCATGGTTACGACCACAAATACACTTACAGCCACCTAGGCTACAACCTCAAAATTACCGACATGCAAGCCGCTTGCGGGTTGGCTCAATTGGAAAAAGCCCCAGAGTTCATACAGGCTCGCAAAGACAACTTCGCATTCTTGAAAGAGCGTCTGAAAGACTGCGAAGAATTTGTTAACCTTCCCGAAGCTACCGAGCACTCGGATCCATCATGGTTTGGCTTTCCCCTCACGCTCAAAGCCAACTGCCCCGTGACTCGATTGGATTTGTTGACCTACCTGGATCAAAACAAAATCGGCACGCGCTTATTGTTTGCAGGCAATCTGACACGCCAGCCCTATATGATTGGTGCCAACTACCGCATCAGCGGGGGATTGGTCAACACCGACAATGTGATGAACAACACCTTCTGGATTGGCGTGCAACCGGCGCTATCGCGGGAAATGCTGGAGTTCGCTGTCAGCAAAATCGAACAGTATCTTGGTGTGAATTTTTGACCTATAAAATCGACCTCTAGCGCCCGTCCATCAAGCATAAGCTGCTATCAAAACGTTCATTGATCAAACGCTCTATCACCATGCGATTAAGCTCCGAGCAAATTGACAGTATCAAGCAAACAGCCCATGCTGTGCTTGGCTATGACGCACGGGTTACCCTTTTTGGCTCACGCGTTGATGACTCAAAAAAGGGCGGGGATATTGATCTACTATTTGAAACCGACCATCTGGTTGCGAACCGTGCCATCACCATCGGGGCACTCTATGTAGCTCTGATACGCAAGCTCGGCGACCGTAAAATTGATATCCTACTGCAAGACATTGCCACACCAGCAGCCCCCGTACTAGAGATTGCACGACAAACCGGCATCCAGTTATGAGCCTCAAATACCTGCCAGAACACGCACAAGCAACGTTACTCGCACTCGATTTGGCACAAAAAGAGGCAAAACACCTGCACTACAGCCAAACCACCCTGTTTGCACTCCCAATAAATCTTGACTGGGTGCACAGCTTGAGTCACCAGCCCGAACTCGCAGAAAAAGTTGAAGCCTTTGTCAGCCGCTTTAGCAGGCTGCAAGACCACTTGGGCGAAAAACTGCTGCCACGCATGGCTGCACTCGTCGGTGAAAACAGCAAAACATTTCTCGACACGCTGGCAATAGCCGAAAAAATAGACTTGCTGGTCAGCGCAGATGCCTTTATTGCAGCCCGCAAACTGCGCAATGCCCTGGTACACGAATACATGATTGATGCCCAAACATTCTTAGAAGGTTTATTCGCAGCACAGCAAGCATGCCAAATGTTTTTTGCCATCATAGAAAATGCCCAAGCCCAAACCATTCACCTAGGGCTACCACAAACAGGCGCTGAACATGATGCGAGCTAGCACCTGCGACTACCACCGTACCTCCGGTGAGCTCGGCAAAACCGGTACTGACTATGGCCATGCTAGAGTGTTTTCGGTGACAATTTTTGACCTGCAAAAGCCCCTTGCCGTGCTTATCAGTTAAGCCTAACTAGATATCAAATTAATAGCACAACTTCAATGCAAACTGCCATCCTACCCAACTTTGATGTCAAGGCATTGCGCAGAACCGTACTCGACATGGCTTATGCGGGTTCAACAGTGCATATCGGCTGTGCGTTTTCGATCATTGAACTGATGGCAGTTTTGTATCGCAACCATCTGCGCTACCCTGGTAACGACCCACTGGCCTCAGAGCGTGACTACATGGTACTCAGCAAAGGTCATGGTGTTATGGCGCAATACGCCTGTATGCGAGAGTTGAGTTGGCTCAAAGACGAGGCGTTCAACGGCTACTTTGCCGATGGCAGCGACCTCAAAGGTTTGTCTGACTCGCGTATAGCCGGGCTTGAAGTGACTTCTGGTTCACTAGGGCATGGCTTCTCGGTGGGTGTAGGTATGGCCTTGAGTGCCCAACTGCGCGGTACCGATCAGAAAACCTATGTTTTGGTTGGCGATGGTGAAATTAACGAAGGACCTATATGGGAAGGAGCCCTTTTTGCTGCGCACCACAAACTCAAACAGTTCATGGTGATCGTTGATGAAAATGGTTTTCAGGCCATGGGAAAAACACAAGATGTGCTAAATCTAGGCAACATTCAATCCAAGTTCGAGAATTTTGGGTTTGAAGCCATCACCATTGATGGTCATGACGAGCTTGCCATCGACAGTGCAATCAATCGGCTCTGGGCCAGTGGGTCGAGTGCCCCCAAAGCGCTTATTGCAAAAACAGTCAAAGGCAAGGGTGTGCCATTTATGGAAAACAACAACATCTGGCACTACACGCGGCTTGATTCAGAAACTTATGCGCAAGCTTTGGCTGCAGTAGCTGGCGGTGCCACATGAGAGTCGCCTTCTCTGACACTTTAGTCCGACTGGCCAAGGATGACCCGAATGTGTTGCTAATGACCGGTGACCATGGCTACGCCTTGTTTGACGACTTTCGCAAAGAGTGCCCAGCACAATACATCAACGCTGGTATTGCTGAGCAGAACATGGTGGGTATGGCCGCTGGTTTGGCACGAACCGGCTTTAGGCCATTTGTTTATGGCTTGAGTGCGTTCATACCGGTGCGCGTGCTTGAACAAATTAAGCTGGACATTGCTCACGACAACTTACCTGTGATTTTGGTAGGCGATGGCGCAGGCTTTGTTTATAGCCACCTTGGCACGAGCCACCAATCGACCGAAGACATTGCCTGCACCCGTGCCATACCTAATTTATCAATATATTCACCGGCAGACCGGTTTGAAGTAACAGCCTGCATGGAACTGGCTTATCAAGCCAAAAAACCGGTATATCTACGAATGGGAAAGTCCGACCTAGGTGATGTGCACAGCGCTGAACTACCGCAAGGAATGGTTGATCGTTTGTTTCAAGTCAAGCCGGGGCAGACTGGTGAAATAGCTTTTATTGCCACAGGCTCGATGGTGCGCACGGCAATGGACGTTGCTGTAGCAAATTACCCCGATGCCGCCGTTTGGAGTGCCCCCTTCATCAAACCGATCGACACTAATCAAGTGGCAGCGATTTGCGCGCAAAGTCGTGTAGTGGTAGTACTTGAGGAGCATTCTGTTCTGGGTGGTCTAGGCTCGGTCATCGCTGAAATCGCCACAGAGTTTGCCCCAGTGCGGATTTTGAGGGTGGGTGTGCATGATCGGTTCTCGCACCACTGCGGCAGCTACGCGTATTTACTGAAGGAGCACGGCTTGGATATACTGACCGTCGAGAAAAAAATTAGTGTGTTTCTAAATTTGTCTTTGATTTAATTTCATGCCACTAAGCTTTGAGTAAAATCTAATAACATCTTTGTACATTTTTTGATTAAACGGTTCACAACATTTTCTTGCAAACGGCATCGCAGGAAATAAGGCATTAAACCTATCTACTTCTAGTGTTACCCTGCATTGATTCTGCATGAAACTTGTCCAATGATTCCAGACAACATCGGAACCGATAACCATTTAAGACTGTGAATAAGCCATCGCCGATAAGTTCGCCACACGACTTTTTTTACCAATTCACTCGTGGCTCTTGCTACACATGCAAAAGCTGCTATTGTTTTGTCTTAGTTCGTAGAAAACTTGTCCTTAATGACTATGTAAATTTTTTAAAACTGAGGATTTGTCATGAGTTTGATTTCGCAAAAAGACAGAGAACTATTTGAAAATTTATTTGTTCTTGAACTGGCTAATAACCACTGGGGAAAACTTGAGCGTGGCTTAAAAATTATTCGTGATCACGCCTCAATCGTTCGATTTAATAATATTAAGGCAGCAATAAAATTGCAATTCAGAGATGTAGATGACTTTATTCATCCTGATTTTAAAGGCAATACTGATAATCGATATATTAAGAAAACTGAAGACACAAAACTGACCAAGGCTGATTTTTCACGAATGGTCGAAGAAATAAGATACCTAAGCTGCATTCCCATGGCCACCCCTTTTGATGAGTCTTCCGTCGATCTATGTGTTGAATTTGATATGCCTATCATTAAAATCGCAAGTTCAGATATGAACGATTGGGTTTTAATTGAAAAGATTGCATCAACCCGTAAGCCGACGATAGTCTCGACTGGCGGCGCCTCAGAGAAAGATCTTGATGATTTAGTTAGATTTTATGAAAAAAGAGATATTTCACTGGCAATAAATCACTGTGTCTCGCTCTATCCATCTGAAGACAGTGAACTAGAACTTGACCAAATTCACTACCTTAAATCTCGTTACCTGAATCACGTCGTAGGTTTTTCATCTCATGAAAAAACTGATTGGCATTCATCCATGCTAATTTCCTACGGCAAGGGTGCACGCTCTTGGGAGCGTCACATTGATATTGACTTCGAAGGTGTCAATGTTTCACCTTATTGCTCTCGCCCGGAACAATGTGACGAATGGTTCAAAGCCTTTCACAAGGCTGCAGAGATGTGTGGTGGGCGGAGTCATTCAAAACGAAATATTTCAAAAAAGGAAGTCGAATATCTAGATGCACTTGTTCGTGGTGCATACGCCAGACGAAATTTAGATCCTGGTTATATATTTACCAAAGAGGCGTTCGAAAAAGATTTTTATCTTGCTATCCCCCTTCGCAAGGGACAATTATCCTGTCGTGAAGTTATGAATGGAGTTGGTTTGACAACTGAAATAAAAGCTGATGAACCTCTGACAATAAATCATATTAATGGGCCTTACAGTGAAAATATTAACTTGAAAAATCTAATTTTAAATCGCGGTTTGTAAATGAAGACTGTAGCGGAACAGATCGCCGACTGGCTGGTACGCCAAGGGATTCAGCAGGTATTCACTGTCACAGGTGGCGGGTCTATGTTCCTGAATCAAGCCATAGGTGCCCACCCCGGCCTGAGGTGCACTTTTATGCACCATGAACAGGCCTGCGCCATGGCCGCCGAAGGTTACGCTCGTATCGCAGGCAAACCGGCGGTGGTGATGCTGACTACGGGACCCGGATCCATCAACGCCCTCAATGGAGTGTATGGAGCATTCACCGACTCCATCCCCATGGTCGTTATCTCCGGCCAGGTGAAACGGGAAACCTGTCTGTCCTTCCAGAATCTGCCCCACTTGAGGCAACTAGGCGATCAGGAAGGCCCCACTGTAGCCATGGCAGCACCTATCTGTAAAAGTGCCACATTGATCCGCGATGCAGCGCATGTACAAACTGCATTGCCAAATGCCTATATGCTGGCCATTTCTGGTCGACCAGGGCCGGTGTGGCTCGACATTCCTCTCGACGTTCAGTCATCCAAGGAGGTGCTCACCATTCCCGACCCGGTAGTCATAGAAAAGCTGCGACCCAAAAACCTGGAGGCGGCCTGCCTAGAAATCATCCTGCATCTGAAAAAGGCACACCGCCCGCTCATTCTGGGCGGCACAGGCGTACGCCTAGCGGCCACCACCGATCTGCTGAGACAACTGGTTGAAACAACTGGCATTCCACTGGCCACAGCTTGGACACACGACCTAATTGCTTCCGACCACCCCCTGTTTGCTGGTCGCCCTGGCACAATCGGCACTCGGGCGGGCAACTTTTGCCTACAAAATGCAGATGTAGTAATGGTGATCGGCTCGCGCCTCAATATCCGCCAAACTAGCTATAACTGGGACTCCTTCGGCAAGAACGCATGGATCGTCCAAATCGACGTGGATGCAGCCGAGTTGAGCAAACCTGGGGTGCAGGCCGACCTTAAGGTGCAATCCGATGCCGAGGTGTTTATCAAGGCCTTAGGAAGCATGCTCGCACAACACACCTTGCCATCGTTCTCCACATGGGGAGCTTGGTGCCGCGACATTGGTGAGCGCTACAACGCTCGCCGTGAGCACCAGCAAATCCCAGGCGCACCT
>CAIYNH010000426.1 GCA_903927495.1 uncultured beta proteobacterium | reverse complement strand
GGAGCATTTGCATTTTCATATAATACCGAGAAAAACCGGCGATGGTGTTTTCAATCGTTGGCCGGCTTCCAAATATCCGCAGGGAAAAGCGGAGGAAATTGCTGAAAAAATTCGTGCCTCGTTGAGTGCACCCTATCAGCTCAAGGACAAGCAATACCAGGGCTCTCCCAGCATCGGTGTGAGCCTGTACCGTGGCAATGAGGATTCGGTGGATGACTTGCTCAAGCACACCGATATGGCCATGTACCGAGTTAAGGAGTCCGGGCGCAACGGGGTTTGCTTCTTCGATCCCGTCATGCAATTGACGATTGAGGCGCATGCTGCGCTGGAGGCTGATTTGCGTTTGGCGGTATTGGCACAGCAACTGCATTTGCATTTTCAAATCCAGGTTGACAGTGAGAGGCGTCCGATTGGCGCTGAAGCACTGCTGCGCTGGCAGCATCCGTTGCGCGGCATGGTGTCACCAGCGCAATTCATCCCGATCGCGGAAGAAAGCTCGTTAATTATTGACATCGGTACTTGGGTAATGGAGACAGCATGCCGTCAGCTTGCCACTTGGGCAAAGGACGAGCAGACCCGACATTTGACGCTGGCTGTCAACGTCAGTGCAAAGCAATTTCGGCAGGCAGACTTTGTTGGGAAAGTCACCTTGGCCATGCGTGCCTGTCAGGTCGATCCGTCCCGTCTCAAAATTGAATTAACAGAGAGTGTGGTGCTTAACGATGTCACCGACATCATCGGCAAGATGCATGCCTTGAAAGCATTGCGCGTGAAGTTGTCGATGGATGATTTTGGCACCGGTTATTCGTCGCTCTCATCGCTAAAGCAACTGCCACTTGATCAGATCAAGATTGATCAAAGTTTTGTCCGCGATATGACTTCTGACCCCAATGATGCAGTGATGGTTCAGACCATTATTGACATGGCGAAAAACTTCCATCTCCATGTCATCGCCGAGGGCGTGGAAACCGAATCCCAATTGGCACTACTGAAAGAGTTGGGATGCATGGCGTACCAAGGCTATCTTTTCAGCAAGCCGGTGCCGATCGAGCAGTTCGATGCGTTGCTGAGGAAGGTCTGAAGAGACCGCTTCAACATCAAGGCACCTGGCATGATGCGGCTCAACCCCAGAGAAGTTGACTCCCTGAGCCACGGCATTGATCGTCGACACTTTCTTGGCTGCACCGCCCTGACTTTGCTGGGATGCACAAGACCGGACGACATCAGCGGCGACTTTACCGGCATTCATCATGGGCGTGGCCACCTGCTGCAAGCCGCACGCGCCGGGTCTGAACCTTCAGTGACCCACCAAACCGACGTGCTGATCGTTGGCGGCGGTGTGGCGGGGTTGGCGGCGGCCCGTGCCCTGCACCTCAAAGGCGTGTCAGACTTTGCACTGCTGGAACTTGAAGATACCTGCGGCGGCAACAGCCGCAGTGGTATGGTGGGTGCCATGGCTTGCCCACAAGGCGCTCATTACCTGCCGCTGCCCGGTGCAGATGCCTGGGAGGTGCAGGACTTGCTCGAAGAGCTCGGTTTGCGCCGGCGAGTGGCGGGGCGCTGGGTTATTGATGAGCGCCATCTGTGCCACAGCCCACAGGAGCGACTTTTTTTTAACGGTGCATGGCAAGAAGGACTGTTGCCGCTGCATGGTGTGGATGCCGCCACGCTGACCCAATACCGTCAGTTTGCGATCCTGGTGGAACAGGCAAGAGCCCGCGAGCGCTGGACTATTCCTGTATCAAAATCCCCTGTAACGCCTTTAAAACAAGCGCTAGCCGCTATTACTTTTGAGTCTTACCTGAATCAGCATGGGTTGCATGATGAACACTTGCGCTGGTACCTGAACTACTGCTGTTGCGACGATTATGGTGCTGGTCTGGCATCGGTTTCGGCTTGGGCGGGTATCCATTACTTTGCCAGTCGGCATGGTTTTTCGGTTCCGGGCATGGACTTTCCCGAACGTGACGGTTTGCTGACCTGGCCGCAGGGCAACGCCTGGCTAACCCAGCGTTTGGCAGCGCCGTTGGCCGACCGACTGCATAACGGGCAGGTGGTGCTGCGCATTGTCGAAGTCAAACATGGTGTGGAAGTTGAAGCGTTCAATACCAGTAAGCAAAGGCTGGAGCGCTGGCAGGCGCGTCGTGCCATTGTGGCTTTGCCAATTTTTGTAGCGGCTCGGGTGTTGCAAAATCCGCCCGAATTTTTGCGTCAGGCAGCAGCGCGCACGACCTATGCGCCTTGGCTGGTCGCCAATATCCACATCAAAACGGCCTTGCATGACCGCCCTGGCGCAGCCCCGAGTTGGGACAACGTGCTCTACGGCGATGCCCAGGGTGCGCCAGGTCTTGGTTATGTCGATGCCATGCACCAAAACCTGCAACGCGTCCCCGGTGCAACGGTGCTGACCTATTACCGTGCGCTGGGTGATGCACCCGGTGGCCCCAACGCCGCGCGTCAACTGCTGTTAAACCAGCCCTGGGCTACTTGGCGCGATGCAATTTTGCGCGAACTGGCTCAGGCACACCCCGATTTGCCGGGTAAAACTACCCGCATTGACATCACCCGCTATGGTCACGCGATGGTTCTGCCGGTGCCTGGGGATTTATATAAAAATGTCCTGCATAGCCCGTCAAATAAGCATAATAAGCTACAAAATTCAGAGCAATTCAAGATCCAGAATGGGCGTTTGACCTTCGCACACAGTGACTGGGCGGGTTATTCTGTGTTCGAAGAAGCCTTCACGCTGGGGCATCACGCAGCGTAAGTGCTGGCGGGTTATTGTGCCAATTCCCCACGCTGCATGCTGTTGCGTTGCAGCCGTTCGGGTTTGAACAAAGTGCAAAGCGCGTTCATCAGGGCCTGTGCCCGGCTCGAGTGATTGCCGCCAAAATTGCACACGTAAACGTCTAGCGTCACGGCACGTTGTTCGGGCCAGGTGTGAATGCACAGGTGTGACTCGGCCAGCAGCACGGTAGCGGTGACCCCTCCAGGGCCTAGGTGTGTGGGCGGAAAAGCGTGAAACAGATGGGCGACAGTTTGCAGATCGGCATCAGCCACACACTGCACACAGCGCTGGCCCAGCAGGGCGGCATCGGTCAGCCAGTCGGGCGAACAACGGCAATCGTGCAGATCTGCCGTCAGGTGCAGCCCTTGCATGTCGATCTGGCGCTGAATTAGCGCTGTGCGAGGATCGCCGCGGCGAAGACGCTTTGCGCTTCGCGTGGCAGGCAGCGCCAATACCGGGGATTGGCTTGTACCGTGCCGCCCAATTTGGCGGCCGCTTGCCAGCCCCATCGAGGTTGGTATAAAAAGACGCGGGCCAGTGCAATCAGGTCGGCACTACCCTCTTGTAATATGTCTTCGGCTTGCTCGGCCTCGGTGATCAAACCCACTGCGGTCGTCACCATGCTGCAGGCTTGGCGAATTTCGCTTGCGAACGGTACTTGGTAGCCTGGCCGCAAGGCGATCTTTTGCAGCGGCGACAAACCCCCCGAGGAGACGTGAACAAAGTCACAACCCAAGTCATCAAGGCGGCTGACCAGTTCGGTACTTTGCGTCAGATCCCACCCGCCTTCGACCCAATCCGTAGCCGACAGGCGCAGCCCTAGCACTCCGTCATAGGCTTGACGCACGGCGGCAAAAACTTCCAACGGGAAGCGGATGCGGTTTTCAAGACGGCCGCCATACTGGTCGCCGCGTTGGTTGGCCAGCGGGGACAAAAATTGGTGCAGTAAATAGCCGTGTGCACTGTGCAACTCGATCGCGTCGACACCCAGTCGATCGGCCCTGACTGCGGCGCTCACAAAGGCTTCGCGGACGTTGGCCAGCTGCGCCAGCGAGAGTTCCGCCGGAGCCGTTTCGGTTGGTAAATACGCCAAGGCCGAAGGGCCCACGGTTTGCCAGCCACCCTGCTCGGGCGAGAGCAACTGAGCGCCTTGCCAAGGCAGCGCGCTGGAGGCCTTGCGCCCTGCGTGGGCCAACTGGAGGCACACCGCTGTTTGCGGTGCCAGGGCTCGGGCGCGTTGCAGGTGTTCGGTCATGCTGCTGGCTGTGCGCTCATCCCACAGACCCAGGCAGTTGGGAGAGATGCGGCCCTCAGGCAGCACCGCCGTAGCCTCAATGGTGAACAGGCCCGCGCCACTGTTAAGCAAGTTGCTCCAGTGCGCCAAATGCCAGTCCGTGGCGCAACCATCGAGCGCGGCGTACTGGCACATGGGTGCAACCACGATCCGATTGGGCAGCGTCAGTCCGCCCCGTGGCGAAGGCAGTGTCAGGGGTGAAAAAAGCAGGCTCATGTGAATAGTTCCAAGGGCAAAATTCAGGATTTTATGATGCATCCATCAGCGCAAAAAAGGGCTAATTTACGTCAACATTGGCAATGTACATCGCCACTCCATACAGCAGCGATCAAGTAAAAAATATCAGTTGTTGCTCGGTTAAATTTCATTTCTATGCGATCTCTGTCGTTGCTGTCTCGCAACAGCAAGATCTGCGGCTCGCCACCTGAGCACGAATGATTTGGCAAGGCAATTACAAGCGAAGCAACAACGCTTTGTCTTCAATTCATGCGTGAATCAACGCAATTTTTGGTTTGCGCAAAAAAATATATCAAAAAACAAAAACTTGTCGTATCATGCGCCTCGTATTGTTATTTCACAAAGCGATACGTGGTTTGCGGTGAATGTCAGTCTCGCGTCTGCTTTAAGTCTTCAATGGTTTGTTGATTGCGGTTATGGACTCCATCGCGTTTTGAGTTATTTTGAGGAGTCCTTTCATGGGCAACAAACTTTACGTAGGCAATCTGCCTTATTCTTTCCGAGACGACGATCTGCAACAAGCTTTCGCTGCACACGGTACCGTTACCAGCGCCAAAGTCATGATGGAACGCGACACCGGTCGCTCCAAGGGTTTTGGCTTTGTTGAAATGGGCAGCGATGCTGAAGC